>JBDUAH010000082.1:0-8875 GCA_040004745.1 Chthoniobacterales bacterium
CTAGGATAAAAGCGCGCTTTGCCAGACGCAACCACTCATCTTTCAGCGCGGCGTACGTGGCACGCGCGGCGGCGGGGCGAGCGATCGTGACCAGCCAAATTCCCGACCGCACCTGATGCTGATGCCGACGAACGATTTCACGCAACCGGCGACGCACTTGATTCCGCACCACGGCGCCACCAACACGCTTCGAGGTGACGAAACCGGCGCGAAAGTGCGATGCGCCGCCCGTTTCCAGAACGCCGAGGATCATGAAACTCCCGCGTTGCGCCTTACCCTCCACCCTCACGCGCGCGAACTCCGCCGTGCGGGTAAGACGCCGGTCTCGCCCGAAGCTCAATCCCGCGGCGCGGTCATCCTGGTTCATCTGGAACTTTCCTACCACGATCTGAAAAAAGAGCAGTCGAGTCCGTACAGCAGAAGTCTTCCCGCGGCCGAAGCCACGGGAAGACTTTGCGTAAGGGAAAAATCCCTCGTTGGGGATTAGGGGTTCGGGGTCGAGGTCGTCGTCGACGTGGAAGTCGAGGTATCGCCCGGAGGATTGTTGATCGTGGTGTTGGTGGTCGTGCTGGTATCGGGTTTCGACTCAGCCGGCGTCGGATTCACGATCGTGGTGTTGTTCTCGGTCTTCTTCGCGTCCGCCGGAGGAGTCACCACAGTCGTGTTGTGATCAGCCGGAGCGGCCGGGGTCGCGGTTTCGGTTTTTTGCTCGCACGCGGTGAAGAGTGCGGCAGTGGCTAGGATGCAGATATATTTCTTCATAGTTTTTAGGATTGGTGCCCACATTCTGGACGAAGGCTGAATCGAAGCAACTCTTCGTTTTGGACTTACTTAATGCGTTATCTGTCACGCGCGGCCTGATTTGGCCACCATAGTTTTCTAAAACGCAGGCTCGTAAGACATGCCGTGCGCTTCCGCCACTGCTTGCAACGTGAGGCGCCCGTCGCGGGTGTTAATCCCCCCGGTGAGAGCCGGCAGCTTCTTGCAGGCCGCCTCGAGACCGTGGTCCGCCAGCAGCTCCACATAGCGTGCGGTCGCATTACTCAACGCCTGCGTCGAAGTGCGCGCGTAGGCCCCTGGCATGTTCGCCACGCAGTAGTGGATAACGCCTTCTTCCATGTAAACCGGATCGTGGTGGGTGGTGGCCCGCGACGTTTCCGCGCAGCCGCCTTGATCGATTGCGATGTCCACAAACACGCTCCCCGGCCGCATCTTCTTCAACATCTCGCGCGTCACCAATTTCGGAGCCTTCGCTCCGGGAACCAAAACCGCGCCGATCAAGAGATCCGTCGTCGGGAGCATGTTCGTCAGGTTCGCTTCGTTCGAATAGAGCGTATTCACATTCTGCATCGTAAGGTCCAGGAAACGCATCCGTTCGCCATCCACTTCCAGAATCGTGACGTCGGCGTTCAAGCCCACCGCCATGCGGGCGGCATTCACCCCCGAGGTCCCACCGCCGATTACCACCACCCGGCCCGGCATCACGCCCGGCACGCCCCCGAGGAGGACGCCGTTGCCTTGATTATGCTTCGCCAAATAATACGCCCCCATCACCACCGACATGCGCCCGGCGATCTCGCTCATTGGTTCCAATAGCGGCAATTTATTCCCCACCTGAATCGTCTCGTACGCCACCCCGGTCACTCCGGAAGCGAGCAACGCATCCGTCAACGGCCGGCTCGCGGCGAGATGCAGATACGTGAACAGAATCTGCCCCTTCCGCAGCAATCCATATTCTGCCGGAAGCGGCTCCTTCACTTTCACGATCATGTCCGCCTTCTGGAACACCTCTTCCGCGGTCTCGATAATCGTCGCGCCCACGGCCACGTAATCCTGATCGGGATAACCGGAACCGGCACCCGCATCCTCCTGCACCACGACTTGGTGGCCACGCTTGGTGAGGGTCGATGCCGTGGACGGCACTAACCCGACGCGATGCTCTTGCGCTTTAATTTCCTTGGGGACGCCGATGATCATAGGGATGGTAGGGTAGCTTCCAGCTTGCGGTTTGGAGAAAGCAAGCTGGAAGCTTGCGCTACCTTGTCAATTCAAAGACGGATCGTCTGGAGCCGCGGCCAGCAATTTATACCACGGCCCGAGACCGCGCATGATCTCGAACCAGAGTTTCGGTAAACGCTCGGGCGTGAGCGCCGCGCGCGTCGGCTTTTGCAAAATCCACGCGTTCTCTTTCATCTCCGCTTCCAGTTGGCCAGCGCTCCAACCGGCATAGCCGACAAAGGCGCGGATCGAGGACGGATCTTCGTCCACTCTCTCGTGCGCTTCTTCCACATTCACATTATGATTGAGCCGCAAGCCTTCCGTCGCCTCCCACTCAAACGCCGCGAACATGAGCTGATTTTTACCAACCGGCCCGCCGAGAAAAACCGGCACGTCCTGCAAACCATTCGGCGGCACATCACCCACTAGATCCGCCACCTGTTTGTCGAGCGGCCGGTTTAGAATCACGCCCATCGCTCCTTCGGCTTGGTCGTGCGACGAAATGAACAAGACCGCCCGCCGGAAATTCGGGTCGAGCATATTCGGGTGAGCCACCAAGAGCGAGCCGGCGAGACTGAGCGGAATCCCCTTCCCGTGATTGCGCATGGAAAAATAGAACGCCCGTCTCCGCTCTTCGCAAGTGCCGCGACCCTCAGGCATCGCTGGTGCGGAAAACTTGGCGGTCGCGCAATTCAAACACCGGACCTTCCACCGGCGTTTCCCGCCATTGCATCGCGGTGGCCGTGACGAGCTTTTGCGATTCGCGCGGCAGCGACTCCAGCAGCCGATTGCGCCGCGCCGGATCGAGTTCGCCGAAAACATCATCGATCAACAACAGCGGCGCCGTTCCTTCCTCCGCCGCGAAGACACGCGCCTGCGCGATCTTCAACGCCAGCGCCAGGGTGCGCTGCTGACCTTCCGACGCGTATTGCGAAGCCGGTTTGGCATCCACGAGAAGCGTGACGTCATCGCGATGCGGCCCCACCACGGTTTGGCGGACCCGTAATTCCTGCGCGCGAGAGCGAGCGAGGTCGGCAGGGAAATCCTCCCCGTTCCCCGGCGCAAAAGCGAGACCCAGCATTTCGCCTTCCCCGCTGATCTCGCGATGCGCCTCCATCGCCGATGGGCTCAACCGCGCCACCAGCGTAGAGCGCATTGCCGACAGCTTCGCGCCGTGTTCGAGCAACGGCACATCGTAAGCCGCCAGCTCCCGTGGTTTTGGCGAAACCGATTTCAGGAGCGCGTTCCGTGAACGCAGCGCGCGTTCATAAGCGCGCAACGTCGGGCGATAACCCGGCTCGATTTGCGAGCCGAGAAAATCGAGAAAGCGCCGACGAAACTCCGACCCACCGCGAACCAACTCGATGTCGGTATTTGCCAGCGAAACCACCCGACCGAGCCGCAGATATTCTCCCACGCTCTTTTGCTCGACGTGATCGAACGACAGCTTTCGGCGGAGCGCGCTGTAGCGGAACTCTAACGTGTGCTCGTCCAGCGCGCCGCGGAGTGAAAACGATTTCTCCCCCATTCGGGTTAACGGCACGAGCGCCGCGCTGCGTTGCGATTGCAACCGCAGCAACACACAAGCGCCTTCCAAAATGGAAGTCTTCCCCTGCCCGTTCGCCCCCAGGAAAAAATTGAAGCCCGGCGAGAAATCCACTCGCAGTGCTTCGAAGCAGCGGAAATTCCGCAACTGCAATTCGGTCAGCATTCGAAACCGCCCCTGGCTCGATGACTCACAGCTGCAGCAACTCCAGCCGACACGTCATCTTCGACGACACGCTGCCATTATGAAGGTACTTCCCATCGATCGGTGTGATGTCAGCCGGTTGTAAGCCGACCGCCGCTGCGATGAAATTATGATTACAAAAAATGCCGTTCGTTCCATCCATCCCCACCCAACCCGCTCCCGGCAAAAAGACTTCCGTCCACGCATGCAGCGATCCCTCCGCGCGCCGCACTTTCGCCTCGGACTCGCGCAGATATCCACTCACCAACCGCGCCGCCAGCCCGTTCGCGCGCAGAATTTCCGCCAACAAAACTGCGACATCACGGCAGGCACCACTCTCGCTTCGTAGCGTTTCGCCCGGATGCCGAGCCGCGCCTTCCTCACGGCGTTCGTAGTCGATGCCCTTGTGAATCGCCTGGTTCAATCCGACGAGCGCGCTCACGGTTCCGCGCGGTTCTGACGGGGTTGGCGCTTTCCAGCCGGGAATCCCGAGTGCGCCTTCCGTTTGGCGCCGAATGTAGAGCGCCAGCACGTCGGCTAATTCTTCCCCGTAGGAAAACGGCAAATCGACCGCTGCTGCATCTAGAATAAAATCGAACGCGTCCATCTCCTCGAGATCCAGATCGATCTCGAGTTCGAAGGCGAGGTCCTCCATTTTTTCCGGGAAGAAACAAGTCGCGACCACGTTATCGAAAACGTCCCGCGAATATCGCACCGTCGCATTCCCGTTCGGCGTAAACGAGAACCGCCGCACCCGCTGAAAGCGATCGGTGCGCGGAAACAGACGCAGCGCATGCGGCGTAAAACCGACCACCTCTTCATATCGGTAAACGGTTTTGTAGCGCAGCCCGAGCTTCACGGCCTGAGCTTAGGACAAAGTGCGCCACCCGTCGCACAACTTCCGAGAAACTTCTTGCGACTCCGGATCATCACGCTTATTCCTCCGCAGATTTAGAAGATTGTTCTGGGGGGAACAGCCGCCCTTCGTGCCTTCGGGCGCGGGGGGCGGTACTTTTTTGTACCGAAATAGGGAGCGTTCCGCTCTTTCTTCATTCGACGTTAGCGCCTGCCCCGCCGTAGCCATTGCGTAGGCGGGTTCGACGTCCGACGTTCGACCTTCATGACCGACGACCATCGCAGAGGGAGGATTTCCTGGCCGCTCGCCTTCGTCCTCGTCACCCTCCTCCTCGTCGGCATCGCCGGATTTATCTTCTGGCGCATCGAAACTTGGCCCGTCCGCAACGCCCAGGCCGCCAGCGCCGAGCTGGAACGTTTGGGCCGCAAAGCGCGCGACGCCTTCGTTGAAATCGCGCAATTGCAGCCGCGCGTCACGATTCACGATCGCGTCTATTTCGAACGAACCAGCGCGGTCGCCGAGCTCGCCATCCTCTCGCGCCAAACGGAAGTCGAACATGAATTCATGCACACGTGGGCCGGCAGCACGAAACAGATCAAGCTCCACGGCACCTTCGACGTCAAAGCCGGCTTCGACCTGCGCGAAAATCTCACCGTCGATGTGGGTGAGAAAGAAATCGTAGTCGAAATCCCGCACGCAAAAATCCTCACCGTGGAACAGAAGAAGGTCGATGTGCTCGAATTCCAGAACGGCCTCTGGAATCGAATGTCCGCCGCCGATCTGGAAAAGGAGTTCGCCATCTTGCCAGCGCTAGCGCGCGCGAAAGCGGAACGGAGCGGCCTGACCGCAGAAGCCGAAATCGCGCTCAAGGAGCAGCTCGAAGCAAAAATCGGCGCCGCGCAGCCGATACGCCTCGTCTTTCCGCTCTCCCCAGACATGAAACCGTAGCGCTGTCCGCGCACGGACAATCGCGTCGCGCGTCCCGTCATCCCGAGCCGCGCAGACGGTCGAGGGATCTCCCAAGCGCTCTACCTCTACCCGAACGTAACCGCGGCGTGATCGTCATCTCCGCGTGGCACGTTTCCTCAACCAAGAAGACGGCATCTGCGTCCGCGAGATCCCTCGACCGTCTTCGCGGCTCGGGATGACGGCTACAACCAGCGCGCGAGTTTCTCCCGCAGCTCGTCGGTGGCCGATACGCGCAGTTGATTCCCCGCATCGACACGGCACACGCCGCCATCCGGTCGTTCAATCATCAAACGCACCGAGGTGAAACCGGGTGAGGCTGTTAAAATCTCTCGCACTTCCTTCAACTCTTCAGCAGTCGTCTCCGACGCGAAGCGCAAGACGAATGCGCTGATATCAGCCTTCGTTTCCACACCGTTCGCGCCGTTGATTTCGGCCGGCGGACGGCTCGCGTCCGGCTGCAGCGCCTTCAACTTCTGCGCCGTAGCTCGAAGCGAATCATCGCGCTTATCGAGCGTGCCCTTGATCGCGATCACGCGACCTGGCACCAAAATCTCCATCACCTTCACGTAAACCTCATTCCAAACCACCACTTCCAACTGCCCCGTCACATCCTCCAGCCAAACCACTGCGAACGGCTTGCCTTCTTTCTTCGTGAACTTCTTCTCCACTTGCGTGAGCGCACCCGCGATCCGGAACGTCGTCCGATCCGCCATTTCGCCTAACGAGACAATGGTCTGGTATTGTCCGATTGCGATCACACCCGCGTAAGCATCCAATGGATGCCCAGTGACATAAAATCCCAGCAACTCCTTCTCGAACGACATCGCCTCGTGTTGCGTCCAGGGAACAACATCGCGCGCGCCGCTCTTCGCTGCCGGCACCGACACATCGAAATCATCAAAAAGCGACACCTGCCCGCTGGCCCGATCGCGATGCGAGGCAGACGCTGCGGCGAGCGAATCTTCGATGCAATCGAATAGGTCCGCGCGATCGCGTTCGAGAAAATCGAACGCTCCGCATTTCACTAAGCTCTCCAGCATCTTGCGGTTCGCGATCCGCGAATCCAACCGCGCGCAAAAGTCCTCCAACGACGCGAACGGCCCGCCATGTTCGCGTTCGCTAATCGCGGCCTCCATCGCCCCCTGCCCCACGTTCTTGATCGCCGCGAGCCCGTAGCGAATGGCAGCGCAAGCATCCCTGCTTGCTGTCTCCGTTCCGGCAAGCTGCAAGCTTGCGCTACCTTCCGGCGTAAATTTCAGTCCGCTCCGATTCACATCCGGCGGAAGAATCGGAATCCCCATCCGTTTACACTCCCCGACGAAGATGGAAATTTTATCCGTGTTATTGATCTCGTTGCTGAGCAAGCCAGCCATGAATTCAACCGGATAATTCGCCTTCAAATACGCCGTCTGATAACTGATCAGCCCGTACGCTGCGCTGTGACTCTTGTTGAATCCGTAACCGGCAAATTTCTCCAGCAAATCGAAGATCGCGCTCGCCTTCTTCTCCTTGATTCCGTTCGTCTCCGCGCAGCCTTTGATGAAGACCTCGCGCTCTTTCGCCATCTTCGCCCGATCCTTCTTCCCCATCGCACGCCGGAGCAAATCCGATTGGCCCAACGAGTAGCCAGCCAGCAAATTCGCCGCCGCCATGACCTGCTCCTGATAAATCATGAGCCCGTAGGTATCGGCGCAAACGGTCTCGAGCAGCGGATGCTCATACTTAATCTTGGTCAGCCCTTTCTTGCGCTTGATGAAATCAGGAATCAGCTCCATCGGGCCCGGCCGGTAGAGCGCGATCAAGGCGATGATGTCGTCTATTTTCTGGACATCGAAATTCTTGCAGAGGCTCGTCATCCCGCCGGATTCGAGCTGGAAAATGCCGATCGTCTCGCCGCGATTGAGCAACGCGAACGTCCGCTCATTCGTGAGCGGAAGTTGGTTGATCGCGAAGTCCGGTTCGCGCTCGCGGATCAAGGTCACCGTGTCCTCGATCACGGTCAGCGTCTTCAACCCCAGGAAATCCATCTTCAGCATCCCGAGATCCGTCAGCGGACCCATCGCGAACTGGCTGATCACGTCCGTGCCTTTGCTGTCGCGGCAGAGCGGGACGTATTCCGAAAGATCGCGATCGCCGATGACCACACCCGCTGCGTGGACACCAGCGTTGCGCGACAGGCCTTCCAAAACGGTGGCGTAGTCCCAAAGCTGCCGCACCGAAGGCTCTGTTTCGATCGCCTGCTTCAGCTCCAGATTCTTGTCGATCGCGCCCTGCGTGTGATGAACTTCGCCACTTTCGGCATCCACCTTATCGATCCCATTGAGCGTGATGTTCAACTCGTTAGGGATCATCTTCGCGATCCGGTCCGCCTCGCCGTAGCTCAGGCCGATCACGCGCCCGACATCACGCACCACGCTCTTCGCCTTCAGTTTTCCAAAAGTGATGATCTGCGAAACGCGACGCTCGCCGTATTTTTCGCGCACGTATTGCAACACCTCGCCGCGGCGCGCTTCGCAGAAATCGACATCGATATCCGGCGGCGAAACGCGTTCAGGATTTAGAAAGCGCTCGAAGAGCAGGTTGAACTGCAGCGGATCAATGTCCGTAATTCCGAGCACGTAAGCGACCATGGAACCCGCCGCTGATCCGCGGCCCGGCCCGACCGGAATCCCGCGTTGCTTCGCGTGATGGATGAAGTCCCAAACGATGAGGAAATAGCTCACGAAGCCCGTCGACTCCAGCACACCGAGCTCGTAATCGAGCCGCTCAATCAGCTCGCGATCCGTGCGTCCGCCATATCGCTCGTGGAAACCCTTGTAGCACAGCTCGCGCAGATAAGCTTCTCGTGTTTTGCCTTCCGGCGCCGGGTATTCCGGGAACTTATTCTTGTTAAACTCCAGCGTCAGATTGCAACGCTCTGCAATCTCGAAAGTGTTCGTGATCGCGCTCGGATGATCCGGAAAGAGCGCCCGCATTTCCGCGCCTGATTTGAAATACAACTCTGGCGTGTAACGCATCCGCCGCTCGTCATGCACCATCTTACCGGTGCCGATGCAGATCATGACGTCGTGCGCTTCGTGATGGCTGCGCTCAAGAAAATGGACGTCGTTGGCGGCAACCAGGCCGAGCCCGAATTCCTTCGCCAAACCGGGCAGGACGCGGTTGCACTTCCGCTGCGCCTCGATCCCGTGATCGTGCAGCTCGATGAAGAAATTTTCCGGGCCGAGAATGTCGCGAAAAGTCGCCGCGCTCGCGCGCGCTTTGGCGAGGTTATCGGACTGCAGCGCCATGTTGACCTCACCCTTGAGACAACCACTCAGCCC
>JBDUAH010000083.1:0-8846 GCA_040004745.1 Chthoniobacterales bacterium
CCAGCGCAGAAAGATTGAGAGCAGTTTGCGCATGAAACGCTCGTTAGTCGCAGCGATTATCATCGGCGTGCTCGCCAGCGCGCTGGTCATTGTCGCCCATGCGACGCGGTTGCTGCTGCCGACAGAGAGCGCGATCGCGGGCCTGATCGAGGGCAGCCACCCGACGACGAAGGTCGTGCGCACGATCACGCAATACGCTCTGGTGCTGGTGATTGCCTTCGGGACGGCGTGGCTCGTGGCGTCCGGTTCGCGACGAAAACGGCTCGCTTTGCCGCTGGGCGTGATCGCGCTGGAGATCATGGCGGTGGCCTGGGTTTGCCTTCTGTTCAGCGTTTCTTTTCAGCCGCTGCCGTCGCTGGCCGCAATGGCATTGGCTGCGCTCGGAGGGGTCGGCTACGTGGCTTTCCGGGAGCGGAATCGTTCCTGTTTGGCTCGCGATTATTTCTCCGGCCGCATTTCGCAAGATCAGATCAGGCGCATTTCCGCGGGCGAGATTTCGTTCTCGCGCGAGCCGAAGAGTTACGAAACCACGGCCGTCGTTTGTGACATAGCAAATAAGCACGATCTCGCCGAAGAATGTGCGCCGGAAGTGCTCGCGCAGATCACGCAGAAATTCATGCAGCACGCGACCGCTTCCTTCACCGAGGCGGGCGCGTATCTCGACACGATCACGGGCGAAGGCGTGGTGGCGCATTTCGGATTTCCGGAAGCAGATGAGAAACAGGCGGAGAAGGCCACGCGTCACGCTCTGGCGTTGTTGGAATCCTTCGAGACTATGCGCGCGAAGGACGAGATCTGGAGCAAGTTCGAGGTCCATCTCGGGATCAGCTCGGGCACCACTATCATCGGTTCGCTCGGCAATGATGAACGGCCGATGCTGCTTTCCATGGGTGAGCCGGTGGAATTGGCTCGCCGTTTTTGCATCGCAAACCGCTTCTATGGCTCCAGCGTTCTGATCGGGCCGCGCACTTTTGAAATGGCAAGCCCCGCCGTGGTTTCGCGGCCGATCGATTTTCTTAGCGGGGTTGACTCGCGCGAGCGTCACGAGATCTACGAACCGCTCTTGCTCGCCTCGGACGCGACGCCAGAGCAGATCGCCCGGCGCGACTCGTTCTGGAATGGCGTAGTCCTTTATCGCGAGAAGCGCTGGGCGGAAGCCTATTCGCAATTCCAAAAAGCGCGCGGTCCGAATGATCAGAAAGACCAGCCGTTGCAACTCTATCTGCGGCGGATCGAGCCGCTGGCGCTGCATTTGGTCGGTTCCTCGGACGAGTAGCGTTTTACGCTTTGAGAAGGATCGAGTATCCGGCAGCGATCCGGGAATTAATCGCGCAGTTGCGGCAGATGCCGGGGGTGGGACCGCGCTCCGCGGAGCGGATTGCACTCTGGATGGTGCAGGCACGCGGGCCGCAGCCGGATGAAATTGCGCGCGCCATCGCGGCGACGCGGCAATTGATTCGACCGTGTAGGCGGTGCGGATTTTTCACGATGGAGGAAGTCTGCGAGATTTGCGCGGACCCAACGCGGGCGGCGGATCTGCTTTGCGTGGTCGAACAGCCGACCGATATCCTGCCATTGGAAAAGACGAGCGCGTTTCGCGGACGCTATCATTCGTTAGGCGGACGGATTTCGCCGCTCGATCACATTGGGCCGGAGGATTTGCGCATCGGTGAACTGGTCAAACGCGTGGAAACGGAGGGCTTCGCGGAGGTGATCCTGGCGCTGGCGGCGGATGTGGAAGGTGAGGCGACGACGAATTACCTGGTGGAGTTGTTGAAACCCTTTCCCATTTCACTCACGCGCATCGCGCACGGTTTGCCGGCGGGCGGGGGTTTGGAGTCAGCGGATGAGCTGACCTTGTATCAGGCGCTTTCGGGGCGGACGAAGTTGTAGCCCGACATTTGCTGGGAGACGGTGCTGCGCAGTTACTCTGACCGCTCTATCCGGACCGCGACCGGATTCGGCCTGGACGGATGTTTAAATATCGGACCGAACTTGTAGCCTGGATTCTTGAGCTTGAGCCACTCCACCTCATTGTTTCCCAGAACGAGCCAGGCGGGCGGCTGGAGCGTCACCGCCTCGCTCAAGGGAATGCGCCGAACAGGACGCCCCAGGTAGAAAAGCTGATTCGCGTTGCGGTCGCCGACGTTCAACACAGGCGACGGGTCTTGGCCGATGACTTGAGCGAGGGAATGACCCCAGGCGCGATTGGCGCCAAAGCGCGCCGCGAAGAATGGGACGGCGACCCAGACGAGCGCCGATTGGTAGAAGAACAGAGTGAGCAGGACCGTGGCTGCAAGTTGCGCGAGCCGCTTCCGGCGCAGCCAGAGGTAATCAAAAGCGAAGCTTGAGAGTATGGCGACGGCGGGCGCGGCGGGCATGGCGTAGCGCGTATTCGCACCGGGCCAGAAGAACAACGCGACCGTGGCGACGCCGGCATACCACAGCAAAGCTTTTTGCACGGCCCGCCTCGGTTCCTCCTCTTCGCTTTGAAATTGCCGCCAGAAGGAAAACGCGAGCAAGATCATCGGGATGAGGTCGAGGATGAGAATGCTCCCAAACCGAAATCGTTCGATCAGATATTTGGTCGCCGTCATGTGCGGGGTGAGTCGCATGTATCCGAGCCATTCCCCCTCGTCTCCAGGTTGATAGAGAGCGTAGGCCAGGAGAACGAGCGTTGCGCCCGGGAGCGCCAGAATAGCGACCAACTCGACCAGCTTGCTCCACCGCTTGTGAGCGAATAAAAGGCCGCCGATGCCGAGAGCGAAATAGGCAATCGGCTGCGGCCCTTTCGCGAGCGCGGCGATGGCAAGGAGCAAGCCGCACCCGAGAGCACGACCCCACCAGAGGCGCTTGGTTCCGCCTTGCCACCAGAGCACGAACGCGGCGAAGAGGAACGCGGTGACAATGGTGTCCGGTTCCGCCACCGTCAGTTTTCGCAGGAGCAACGGGCAGAACAGAAATCCACCGGCGGCGAAAACAGCCGCGCGTCCGCTCGTGAAACGCCGGGTGAAGAAAAAGACCAGCAGAGCCGTCGCCAGGACCGACAGCATTGAAGGCAGGCGCGCAGACCATTCGTTCACTTCGCCGGTCACGCGGGCCGTGCCCGCGATCATCCATGAGATGAGCGGCGGGCTTAAAGTCCAGCGCTGGCCGTAGAGGGAAGGGGCAAAAGGCTCGCCGCGCTCCAGGGTATCTCGCGCCAGTTCCGCATTGGTACCCTCCTCCCAAATAAAGGAGCGCAGGCCGAGATTGGGCAGGACCGCCAAAGCCCAAGCGACGATCACCACCGTCACGGCCCGATGCCGGCGAAAGAATTGGGCGAGCGGAGAGGTAAGCACGGCGTTCACGAAGAGGGAAAAGCGTGTGATACGGTGCGGGCCCACCGCCCGCAACTCGCGGCAGTTTTACTTTCCACGTCTCCGCGAATACTTTCGGCCCTGATGTCTTGCGCGAAAATCGATCCCGCTCTGCACCAGGCGCAAAAGCCGCCTTGGATTAAAGTGCGGCTCCCTTCGAACCCGAAATTCTTCTCCACCAAGGCGCTGATTTCCGATCTGCGTTTGCACACCGTGTGCGAGAGCGCGCAGTGCCCGAATCGCTGGGAATGCTGGAGCCAGGGGACCGCGACGGTGATGATCGCGGGCGAACGTTGCACGCGCGCCTGCGGATTTTGCGCGGTCAGCACGGCGAAGCCGTTCGCGTTGGAAGAAGATGAGCCTGAGCGGGTGGCGGAAGCGGTGCGGCGGATGGAATTGAAGCATGTCGTCATCACTGCGGTGGCGCGGGATGATTTGAAGGATGGCGGCGCGAACCATTTCGCGCGCACCATCCAAGCGGTCCGCGAGATGGATCCGACGATCGTCATCGAAGTGCTGGTGCCAGATTTCCACGCGCAAGATTGGTGCATCGAGATGGTGACCAAGGCCGCGCCCGAAATTTTCAATCACAATATGGAAACGGTGGAGCGTTTGACGCCCTTCGTTCGCTCCCGTGCGAAGTATCGCACCTCACTCGATGTTCTCCGCAAAGCGAAGAAGCTTTCCCCCAAGATTGTGACGAAAAGCGGAGTAATGCTGGGACTGGGCGAGACCGAACCCGAGCTATTTCAAACGATGGACGATCTTCGCGAAGTCGGTTGCCAAGTGCTCACGCTGGGTCAATATCTTCGCCCGACGCCGCAGCATTTGCCGGTGGTGGAATTCATCACGCCGGAGCGGTTCGATGCTTACGGCGAAATTGCGCGGGCCAAAGGCTTCGATCATGTCGCCTCCGGTCCGCTCGTGCGCAGTTCGTATCACGCGGCGGATTTTCATCCCGTCGTGCGCTAGGCATGGAAGGCCTCCGAGGCGCGACCGCAGCGAGCCGGTCCACTGTCGGAGCGGTCATTCCAGCCTATTTCGAGCAGAAGCACATCGCGGATGTGGTCGAGCGAACGCTGCGACATCTAGATCACGTGCTCGTAGTTGACGATGGCTCGACTGATGACACCGCCGCCAACGGGCGCGGGGCGGGCAGCGAAGTGATCGTGCACGAGCAGAACAAAGGCAAAGGCGAGGCGATCAATACCGGGCTGCGGCACTGGTTGGAGCGTGGCTTGCCCTACGCTTTGGTTCTCGATGGTGACGGCCAGCATCTCCCGGAAGAGATCGAGCGGTTTCTTCTAGCCGCGGCGAACGGCGCGCAGTTGATCGTGGGCACGCGCATGAGCGACACGCGCACGATGCCGCTGGTGCGTCGCCTAACGAATCGCTATATGAGTCGGCGTATCAGTCGGGCGTGCGGGCAGGATATTCCCGATACGCAGTGCGGTTTCCGGATGATCCACGAGAGCGTCATTCCCGATTTGCTCACGTCAACGGGACGTTTCGAATACGAAACGGAGATGTTAATCAAGGTTAGCCGGAAAGGATGCAGGATCGATTCCGTGCCTGTGAGCACAGTGTATTCCGACGAAGTCAGCAGCATCCACCCGCTGCGGGATACGCTCCGTTTTCTGAAATTGATTCGGCGCTACGAGAGTGGACGCAACGCACCTTAAGTTGAAGCTGCGACGCTCTCGCGGATCGCAGCGCGCTCTACAACATCCCGCGCCGCTTGAAATCGCCGATGTTCCCGCCACTCGAACGCTCGATCATGTCGATCGTGAATTTTAGGAGGCAAACTTCCCATGCATCGTCTACGCCTTGGATGACGGCGCTGAGCGGTTCCCCGGAATTTTGCACACGCGTTTTGGTGCGCTCGATCACGGAATCGAGCGACTCGCGGAACCTGTTTTCCTGCACGTCGGTCTTCCGAAACTGAAAACCGTAACGCAGGACCGCCACGTTACGCAGCCGTTCGCGCAATTGCTCCACGTAGCGCTGCGCTTGATCGCCAAAACCTTCGAGCAGCAGCCGCGTGTAATGTTCCGGCGTCACGATTTGCGGTCGCTCCGCATGAATGCGCCCATCGCGCACGCGCACTTCATTCACCTGATCCATCAACTCCGAAATCAGATAAAAGCGAAAGCTGGTGGCGCCGAAGGTCGCGATCTGATGTTCGGGCGCGAGAATGACCTGCGTGTTTTCTGCCGCGTATTGAAAATCGTCTTCGCTCCACATGAAGCGCGCAAGATAAGGCGCGGCGTGGAATACGCTAGGTGTGGTCGCACATTGAAATTGTCGCGCTCCATGTCGGACGCCTCAAGAGCCGGCGAACGGAAGGCGCTTCCCAGAAACGCTCGGAGGGGATTTTTCCCTCTCGTTAGTCTGCGATCGGCGGGACAGTGCCAGCTCGCTCCCGCTTCGATCGCCACAAACGAATTGTCTCCGAGGTGAAAATAGCGAGCGCGATCCAGATGAGCGCGAAGGTGACAAGATGGGTGCGGGTGAAGGGTTCGTGATAAAGGAAGACGCCGAGGAAAAATGTGCCGGTGGGCGCGAGATATTGGAGAAAGCCGATGGTTGTTAGGCGAAGATGGCGCGCGGCGTGACCGAACCATACGAGCGGCAGTCCCGTGACGAGGCCAGTGCTAATCAAAATAGCCGACAACCATAAACTTTTTATGCCGAAGACGAGCGTGCCGTGGATCTCCAGACGCGCGAGGTAAAGCAGCGCCAACGGTAGGAGCAGGATGGTTTCCAGGAACAACCCGGGAATCGCAGCCGTGCCGGAAATCTTGCGCAGGAGTCCGTAGAAGCCCCAAGTCGCGCAGAGGGCGAGCGCGATCCACGGGAAGCTGCCATAGCCGAGGGTGAGGTTTACGACCGCGCCCACCGCCAGGAGAACGGAAGCGAACTGCAATCGCGTCAGATGTTCCCGCAAGAAGAGCGCGCCGAAGAGCACATTCATGAGCGGCGTCATGAAATAGCCGAGACTGGTTTCGAGCACGCGACCTGCGTTGACCGCCCAGATGAAGGTGAGCCAGTTAAGCGATACCGCGGCGCCGCTGACGAGACAGAGAACCAGGGTGCGACGTGAACGCAGGATGGCGCGTACCTCCGGCCAGCGGCCCTGCCAGGTGAGCAGGCCGGTCAGAAAGATGCTCGTCCAAACGAAGCGATGGGCGAGAATTTCCGGAGCGGAAACGCGTTGCAGGAGCTTCCAATAGACCGGGATGACTCCCCAGAAAATGAAGGCTGCGAGGCCGGCCACGAGTGCGGAACGTTGTGTGCGCGTGTCGTCGGATGTGGGCGCGGGCGAGGACACCGTGGTCTATTTCACGTGTCGCCTTTGAGAGCAACTGACGCCGATCGTGAGGTCGAGCGTACGCCGTAGCTCGGCGATGAGATTGATGATCTGCGCCTGAATGGAGACATCGAGCGCGGAGACCGGTTCGTCGGCGATGATGAGCTTCGGCTCCACCGCAAGTGCACGCGCAATGGCGATGCGTTGACGTTGGCCGCCGGAAAATTCGTGCGGATATTTTTTCAGCGCGCGCGGGAGCAGGCCGACTTTTGCCATGAGTTCGGCGACTCGGGCCGGAAGATCTCGGCTTGCGATTTTCTTATGCGCGCGAAGGGCTTCCGCGAGGGTGTCGAACACGGTCATGCGCGGACTGAGCGACGCGTAGGGATCCTGGAAAATCATCTGGAAATCGGCGCGCGCGCCGGAGAGCGCTGCCGTTTAGCCGATTCAGATTTTTCCCTTCCAGTACGACGGTACCGGAAGTGGCGCGCACCAACTGCAGGATGGTGCGTCCCAGGGTGGATTTCCCGCAGCCCGATTCGCCGACGAGACCGAGGACTTCACCCCGGCGAAGCGAAAGGGAGATGCCGTCGACGGCCTTAACCGTGCCGAGGCGGCGTTTGAAGATCAGTCCGCGTTCGACCGGGAAGTGAGTCTTTACATCCTGGAGGTCGAGGAAGACGGCGGGCATGACGCAGTCTATCACATGGACACTCATGGTTTTTGTCCTGGAGCAGCGCAGGCTGCTCCCGCTGAGTATCGGCGACGCCAGCACGAGATTTCAAAAAAACCCGTGAGTACACGATGGGAGGGCCCGGAGAGCTTTTCGCCGTGCCCGGGTAAAATTTTGAACATTAAGCAATGATGTGGCATCGAACAGTATCCGTGGACGCACAGCGCATGAACTTAGGCCGGAGCAGCATCATACTGGTGACGCTGCTGGCTTGGTTCGCGATCAGCAATCACTGCGCGCTGGCGACTCTGGGTCCACACCAACCGGCGGAACATCATGCCTGCCACGGGGAAGATGCGCCTTCGCCAGCGAAGAAGTCTAACGACGACTCGCCCTGCTGCAAAACGTTGCGCGCCACGTTGGTGGCCGCAGCGAAGGTAATGCCGACGCCGAGTTTCGTAGTGCCGCCCTCCTTTCCGGCGGACATTGCACCGGTTCCGACGGATACGCCGCTCCTGCTCGATACCTTCGACGACACCGGTCCACCACGACAACCGTCGTTCGCCGAACTCGTCCTGCAGCATTGCGTTCTCACGCATGCTCCGCCTCGCGTAGCGTAACAAACGCCGCGCCCGCGCCTTGCTCGGGCTGTGGTGCGTTTGGACGCTGCCATCGTTCCGCGCCGTGATCGGAGAACGCCGGAACGCGAGCGTACTGGCGTATATTCCCGTGCAGAACAATTAACCGACCCAATTCAAACTCATGGAAACCAACTACCGAAAATTCATCGCCCTCATTCTTCTTAGTTTTACAGCTATCGCACTGGCAACGCCAATTCATGCCGCAGAACTCACGCCCGGAGACAAAACCTACCTTGCCAATTACGAGAAGGTCCGCGCGGCCCTGGCCGGCTACGATCTCGCCGAGTCAAAAAAGGCGGCGGCCAATCTGGGCGAAGAAGGCAAGGCTTTGGCCGCAGCCGAAAAAATCGAAACTGCTCGCGCTGAATTCGAAAAACTCAGCGATCGCGCCGTCGCCATGGCCAAGGGGAAGGACGGTTACTTCGTCGCCTATTGCCCGATGGTCCGGAAGAGCTGGGTGCAGACCTCGAAAGAAATTTCCAACCCGTATGCCGGCAAAGAAATGCTGACCTGCGGCGTCATGAGAAAGTAAACCAACCGTCCGGCAGCCTGCCGGACACCAAAAAGAAAGAAAGAAAAATGAAAATAGTAAAAGCAGTGTTTGGAATCGCGGCTGTGGCCGCCTTGATCGCTAGTCCCCTCTTCGGCGCCGAAGAGGCAAAGCATGAGCACGCCGCTGGCGAAATGAAGAAAGTCACCGGCGAAGTCGTGGACATGGCCTGCTATGTCGACCACGGCGCGACCGGTGAGAAGCACGCCGATTGCGCGAAGAAGTGCATCACGAGTGGATTGCCCGTGGGCCTGAAATCGGCCGACGGCAAGACCTACCTCCTGATCGGTGATCACACGCCGATGAACAAGGA
>JBDUAH010000331.1:0-2626 GCA_040004745.1 Chthoniobacterales bacterium
GTTAACATGAAACCGACCATCGTCGCTTACGACGGTATCGCGGTCATCGTGAACTCGGCCAATCCGATCAAAGGGCTAACCAAGAAGCAGGTGGAGCAGATCTTCACCGGTGATGTGACTGATTGGAGCGCGGTCGGCGGCAAGCCCGGCCCGATCTCGATTTACACCCGCAACACTTCTTCCGGCACCTACTCCGAGTTCAAGGAGCTGGCGATGAAGAAGCGCGATTACGCGCCGAGCGGACAGAAGATGGCGGGTAACGAGCAGATCGCGTCCGAAGTGGGCAAGAACCCGAACGGCGTCGGCTACGTCGGCCTCGCCTACGACAAGGCTCCCGGAATCAAGGCCATGGGAATCGACGGCACCGTGCCCTCTGTGGCCACGGTGCAGGGTAAGACCTATCCGTATGCGCGCCCGACGTTCTACTACACGAACGGCGAACCGAGCGGCGTGGCGAAGCAATTTCTCGACTTCACCACCAGCGCGGCCGGCCAGAAAATCGTCGGTCAGGTCGGCTTCGTTCCAATTAAATAATCTTCAGCGGACCAGTTAGGTTAAGGGGAAGCCCGCCGGAGAATTCTGGCGGGCTTTCTTATAACCACGTCCGTGTTGAAACTCTTGGCCACGACCCTATGGGCATTCTTGTAGCCACGTCCCTGTGGGACGTGCGGGAGGAGAGTTAGTGGACAAAGTT
Source organism: Chthoniobacterales bacterium (assembly GCA_040004745.1). Taxonomy (GTDB): domain Bacteria; phylum Verrucomicrobiota; class Verrucomicrobiia; order Chthoniobacterales; family UBA10450; genus JACCTI01. The sequence continues at coordinate 695 of JBDUAH010000331.1, forward strand.
GGGCGCGAACCTTTGCAAGGACGTCGCAGTCACACGTCCCGCAGGGACGTGGCTACAAGGATGCACTTTCGACACACAAACGTTACAAAACTGCCTTCGTTCTTCACGTGCCGGACTGGTAATTTCTGACGACAGCATGGCCACGCTTACTGAACCGCCACGATTCAAGAACGTCCGCGTCGTGCGCGCGCCCGCGCCGCGTCGTGTGCGCACGGCTTGGGTCTCGGATCTGCATCTCGGCACCCGCGCCAGTAACGCTGCGGCGTTTCTGGATTTCCTGCGTAATCACGAAATCGAGACGCTCTACATCGTGGGCGATTTGATCGATGTCTGGCAGTTGCGCCGTGGCATCTACTGGCCGCAGGAACACAACGACGTCATTCAAAAAATTCTGCGTGCCGCGCGAAAAGGCACGCGTGTCATCTACATCCCGGGGAATCACGATGATTTCGTGGAGCGCTTCTGCGGTGAATACGGCGAGATCTCGATTCAAAAGCACGCCATCCACACCACAGCAGACCAACGGCGCATCCTCGTCATGCACGGGCATGAGTTGGACACTGTGGTGCAAAACGCGCGCTGGCTCGCCTTCGCCGGCGATGTCGGCTACCAATTTTTGCTCTCGCTCAATCCGGCGATCAATTTCTTCCGGCGTCGTTTTGGTTTCGGCTATTGGTCGCTCAGCGCCTACGCGAAAAAGCGGGTGAAAGACGCGGTCAGTTTTGTGGGCGAATTTGAAAAAGCGATCGTGCGGTACGCAAAGGATCACGACGTCGAAGCCGTCCTCTGCGGACACATTCATAGCGCCGCGGTGCGTCAATTCGGCGACGTGACTTACTACAACTGCGGCGACTGGGTGGAGACCTGTTCCGCGATTATCGAAACGCACGACGGAGCGATCGAGTTGCTCAATTTCAATCCTTTCGTGGAGCCGCACCAGCCGGCGCGCGAACTCTCTTCAATCGCAGTATGAGCAAAGCAAAATTACGCCCGCGCGACACCGCCACCTCTCCCGCACGCCATCTGGAAGCGGAACTGCTCCGCTTGCGCACGGAGCTGCGCCAGACGCTCCGGTCTTACGCTGCACGACTCGAGATTGAACTGGCGCAGAGCCTTGCCGCAGTGAAAGCCAGCGCTCCGCCGGAAGAACTGCCCCGTGAGCGGTTGCACCTGCTCCGCGATCTCACCGCCATGTTGCGGAAGCGGAAATTGAAACCGGAGAAAGGCCGTCGCAAAGATCTGCGGAAGATAGATTCACTCATCAGCGACTTGCATTCGTCGCTGCCCGAGGCCGCGGAGAAGTGATGCCGGGAATGCGAGGCCGTTTTGCTGCGCTCGCGGTGATCGGCACTTTGGTGGTTTCGGCCGCAGTGGCACAGTCCGGCGAGATCATCGTGAGCGTGGCGGATCAGGAGTTGGCCCTGATTGCGCGCGGAAAAACGCTGGCGCGTTATCCGATTTCGACTTCGAAATTCGGAGTAGGCGACGGCGTGGGTACGTATCGCACGCCGCTGGGTTCCATGTATATCAGCGCGAAACTTGGTGATGGCCTTCCTGCTGGTGCGGTCATCAAAAGCCGCATCGCGACGGGAGAAGTGCTGGCGCCAGACGCACCCGGCCGCGATCCGATCGTCTCGCGGGTCTTATGGCTGCGCGGGAAAGAAGATCAGAACCGGAACGCGCGCGAGCGTTGCATTTACATTCACGGCACCGCAGAAGAAAAACGCATCGGCCGTCGCGCCAGCTTCGGATGCATTCGGATGAAATCGAAAGACGTGATCGCGTTGTATGCTCGCGTCCACATCGGCACGCCGGTTAGAATTACCGAAAAACGGATCAGTGAGTTTCTCCCGCCCGAAGAAGAAACGCTCCTGGCGCGAACCTATTGAATTCAACATGAGCATTCCAAAAATTCTCTTCATTTGCGTGCAT
>JBDUAH010000332.1:0-2619 GCA_040004745.1 Chthoniobacterales bacterium
TTGCCTACGGGAGCGCGTATCTGAAAGTGCATCGCGCAGCGGAGTTTTACGCCTGCCTCCTGAACAATCAGCCAATGGGTTTTTATGCGCCGGCGACGATCGTAAAGGACGCGCACCGACACGGCATCCGGATGCGACCCGTCTGCGCCGCGACCTCGGAATGGCGCTGCGTCGTGGAGTCGGACGAAGTCGTGAGGCTGGGCTTCTGTGTGGTGAACGGTTTGCGAGAAGAGCACGCGGAAGAGATCGTTAGGCAACGGCCTTGTACGTCGCTCGAGGATTTAAAAGGACGCACCCGCCTGACGAAAGAAGAACTGCGCACCCTCGCCGAGCTCGGCGCCTTCAACTGCTTCGCCGAGCATCGCCGGGCCGCGCTCTGGGAGATGGAAGAACCGCTCGCGCCGGAACTTTTTCGCGAAGCGACCGCGCGCATTGCGGAAGCAACAAATCCGCTCCCGGCGATGACGCTGGGGGAACGGGTACAAGCGGATTACGCCGGGATGAGCCTAACGACCGGGCCGCACCCGATGAAATTGCTGCGCGCGCAACTGCCCCACGCGTGGCGCGCGAGCGAGCTGGTGCAAGCGCGCCCCGGCGCGACGGTGCAGATCGCGGGGAACGTGATTTGCCGGCAACGTCCGGGGACGGCGAAAGGTTTTGTCTTCATCAGCCTGGAAGACGAGACCGGCGTTTCGAATGCGATCGTGACGCCGGATTTATTCGAGCGGATCCGGCTTGTGATCACGGAGGAGCCGTTCCTGGTGATCGAGGGCGAAGTGCAGAACAACGACAACGTGGTGCTGATAAAGGCGCGCACAATTCAACCGCTGGCGCATGAGCGACTCGCCGGCAGCGAATCGCACGATTTTCACTAATCAGCTAGTGGCAGCCGCAGCCCGGGCCGCATCCACCGACGGCACCGACGGAGGGACCCACCGAGCTGCCCACGACGTGGACGCCGTAACCACCCGAGATCACCCGCTTGACGGCTTCACCGGTTTCGGGATCGACCCGTAACGGCTCGTCTTTCATGCTCTGCTTGACCTCGAAACGGCGCGCCGGTTTTGCCGAATCGGTGGTTTCGTAAACGTAGATGGGCATGACGAGTTTACTCCGCGGCGTGGCGCTTCGAAGCCTCTTTCGGTTCCGCTATTTTTTCCTGCACCGCTTTCCCGGAGCCCATCCAATCGGTGTGAAAAACACCGGGCTTATCCACCCGCTCATAGGTGTGCGCGCCGAAGAAGTCGCGTTGCGCCTGGAGCAGATTCGAGGAGAGCCGCGCCTGCCGGTAGCTGTCGTAATAGCCTAACGACGCGCTGCCCGCCGGCACCGCCACGCCTTGTTGCACCGCGGTCGCAACTGCGATGCGCCAGTGGTGCTGCGTTTTCGCGATGATGTCGGTGAAGTAGGAATCGAGGAGCAGGTTCTTCAAGCCCGGATCGCGTCCATAGGCCTCGACGATGCGATTCAAAAACTTCGCGCGAATGATGCAGCCGCCGCGCCAGATGGTAGCGATGTCGCCGAAGTTCAAGTTCCAATTAAATTCTTTGCTCGCCGCGCCTAACAATTCCATGCCCTGCGCGTAAGAGACGATCTTCGAGGCATAGAGCGCATCGCGGATAGCGTTGATCAGCTCGTCGCGATCGCCCGTAAACTTCTCCACTTTCGGCGCCGGCAGAATCTTCGAGGCCGCGACGCGTTCGTCTTTGCGCGAGGAAATCACCCGCGCTTCGACCGCGGCGTTGATCGTCGAAATCACGATTGATTGCCTGATCGCCGATTGCAGGGTCCAAATGCCGGTGCCTTTCTGGCCGGCTTTGTCGAGGATGACGTCGACCATCGCCTTGCCGGTGTCGGGATCTTTCTTCCGGAAAATCTGCGAGGTGATCTCGATGAGATAGCTGTCGAGATCGCCGCTGTTCCATTCGGTGAAGACATTCGCCATCTCCTCATCGACGAGGCCCAGGACGGTGCTCATGATGGCGTAGGCTTCGCAGATCAACTGCATGTCGCCGTACTCGATGCCGTTGTGGACCATCTTCACATAATGCCCGGCGCCGTCCGGCCCCATGTAGCGACAGCACGGTTCGCCATCCACGACCGCAGCGATCTTGGTCAAGATCGGCGCGATAATGTCCCAGGATGCACGCGGGCCGCCGGGCATGAGCGAGGGGCCCTTGAGCGCGCCTTCTTCCCCGCCGGAAACGCCGCAACCCACGAAATGAATGCCTTTCGACTCCAGGTCCTTGCACCGCCGCTGGGTGTCGGTGAAAAGCGAATTGCCGCCATCGATGATGACGTCGCCCTTCTCCAGCAGCGGCTCCAACTGACCAATCACCGAGTCAACCGGCGCGCCGGCTTTGACCATGATCATCGCCTTGCGCGGTTTCGAGAGCGCGCCGACAAATTCCTCCATCGTTTTCGTCGGGACGATGTTTTTCCGCTGCGCTTTGCCGGCCGCGAACTTCTCCGTGACCGCTGTGGTACGGTTGTAGACCGCGACGGTGAAGCCTTTCGACTCCATGTTGAGGACGAGATTTTCGCCCATGACGGCGAGGCCGATGAGGCCAATATCGCATTGATTCGTTTTCATTTTGGGTATCTCCTGACTGACCGCGG
>JBDUAH010000084.1:0-8760 GCA_040004745.1 Chthoniobacterales bacterium
GCTTCGAACTCTCCGCGCTCGAAGTTTACGAAGTCGGCAAACCGTGGGTGGAAGCAGATGGAGACATCCGCGAGGCGATCGATTTCCTTCTCTTCTACGCGCAAGAGATACGTCGCATCGGCCAGCCAAAACTCACTCAGCACATCCTCGGCGAAGAGAGCTACCAGCACTACTGGCCGCGCGGCGTGGCGCTCGTCATCGCCCCTTGGAATTTTCCCATCGCCATCATGTGCGGCATGGTTTCCGCCGCGCTCGTGACCGGCAACACCGTCATCATGAAGCCAGCCGAGCCCTCCGCGGTTTGCAGCGCGTTGCTCATGGAAATGTTCGAGGAAGCCGGCGTTCCGAAAGGCGTCCTCAACTTCCTCCCCGGCCACGGCTCGATCATCGGCGCACATCTCGTCGATCACAAAGACGTCGACCTCATCGCCTTCACCGGCTCGCGCGAAGTCGGTCTCAAGATCTGGGAAGAATGCGGCAAGACGCGGCCCGGCCAGCGCGAATTGAAAAAGATGATCTGCGAGATGGGCGGCAAGAACGCCATCATCGTCGATTCCGATGCCGACCTCGATGAAACCATCGTCGACACCATTTACTCCGCGTTCGGCTACCAGGGTCAGAAGTGCTCCGCCTGCTCCCGCCTCATCGTGATGGAGGAAAACTACGACCGCGTGGTCGAGCGCCTCATCGCCGCGGCGGCGAGCGTGCGCGTGGGCGATCCTACCGCACCCGGCATCCTCGTTGGCCCAGTCGTCGACGAGCGCGCCTACAAGCGCATCAAGGAACGAATCGCCGATGGCAAAACCGAAGCCACCCTCGCCTATCAAGCGACAGACATTCCCGCGGAAGGCTACTTCATCCCGCCCACCATTTTCACCGATGTGAAACCCGACGGCCGCCTCGCGCAGGAAGAGATTTTCGGCCCCGTCCTCAGCGTCATCAAAGTCCGCGATCTCGACGAAGCCATCCGCGTGGCCAACAACACGCAATACGCCCTCACCGGCGGCTTCTTCTCCCGCAGCCCGGCCAACATCGAGCGCGTCAAAGCCGAACTCGAAGCCGGCAACGTTTACATCAACCGCTCCTGCACCGGCGCCGTCGTCGGCCGCCATCCTTTCGGCGGCTTCAAGATGTCCGGCGGCGGCACCAAAGCCGGCGGCTCCGATTACCTCCTCCAATTCCTCGTCCCCCGCGTCGTCACAGAAAACATCATGCGTCACGGTTTCGCCCCGGAGACGACCCCGATGTATCGCTCGGAGTTTGGCGCGCCTTCGCGTTAGGCGGTAAAAAGTCAGTGCGCAGCCGAACCGGCTCGTTTGGCCTGAAGCGCGCGCCATTTCCGAACCAAACGCCGCAAGCCAGGATCGAGTGGGAGCTGCTCCATTTCGTCCGCGGTGAACCAGCGCAGATCATGGCTTTCCGCGCTCACCATCGGGGCGGCGTCGGTCGGTGCAATCAGGACATAGCGCACATCATAATGTTCATGCACCGGCTCCGCGCCGGCAGCCGGGATGGTGTGAATATCGAGATCGAAAGGCCTACTCGAAGCAACGATGAGCCCGCCGATGCCGGATTCTTCCTCCGCCTCACGACAGGCCACGCGCAGGACATCTTCGTCGCCATCGCAGTGACCGCCAAATTGCAGCCAACGATCAAGCTTCCGGTGATGATGCAGCAAGGCGCGTGAGCCATCTGCGTTCACGACCAGCCCACTGCCGGTAAAATGCCCCGGGAAAGCCGTGCGCAGAAAGCAATCTGGCGTGCTCTCGAGTAATTCGAGCATTCGCGCGCGAATCGGCTGCTCCTCCGGTCGATCCTGCAAATCCAGAGCTAGTAGCTGCCCCCGAAATTCCGTCCGCGTCATGCGGCGAACCTACATCGGATCGTTCTCGCGCGAATGGCGCGTCGACAATTCCTGCCGCATGGTGCGGACATGCTCTACGTCATCGGGACGCCCATCGGTAATCTCGACGACATCACCCTGCGCGCGCTCCAGGCCTTGAAATCCGCCGACGTGATCGCGGCCGAGGACACCCGCCATTCCGGCAATCTCCTGCGCCATTTCGAAATCCGGAAACCGCTCGTCAGCTATCACGAGCATAACGAAGCCATGCGCACCGCCGAGCTTGCCGAGCGCCTCGCCGCCGGCGAAACGGTCGCGCTGATTAGCGATGCCGGAATGCCCGGCATCTCCGATCCCGGCGCGCGCCTCATCCGCGCCTGCATCGAACGCGAGCTGCCTTACACGATCATCCCCGGCGTGTCGGCTGTTTTGACGGCACTCGTCGGCTCCGGTTTCGCGCTCGATCGCTTTTGCTACCGCGGCTTTCTGCCGCCGAAAAGCGGCGGCCGGGAGCGCGAATTGCGCGCCGCGGCTGAGCGCGACGAGACCACCGTCTTCTTCGAGTCACCGCACAAGATCAACAAAACCCTCGCCGCCGCCGCCCAGATCATGCCCGAGCGCCAGCTCTGCATCGCCCGCGAGCTGACGAAGAAGTTCGAAGAATTCCGCCGCGGCACCGCCGCCGAATTGCTCGCCCACTACGAAGCCCGTCCCGCGAAGGGCGAGATCACCTTCCTCGTCTCTGCAATATCCTGAGGAAACTCCTGCACGAGTTCGATGTGTTTCGAATCCGGGCCTCAGAATAAGCTTCATTCGGTCTGGAAGTAGTTTTTTCTGAAGCGCAGGGAGCTTTGGCTGCGCTGGAAGAAACTGCGTCTGATCTCGATTTAACTGTTTCCGTGACGGAATGCCTTCGTTCTCGCGTGGAAATTACTTCTTCGCATGGTCATTAACTCCTTCCGTCTCGGATGAAGTTAATTCCGCGACCGCTTTAGCCGCTTCCGAGGCGGAGGGAGTTTTGTCCGCGCCGGACCAAATTGCTTCCGGACCAGAGCAAACTCATTCGCTGGCCGAGGATCGCGCCGCGCCGCAGACAAAGACTGACCGCGTGGTGCGTTTTTGGTTAAACTGACCGCGCACGTGGACCCGCAGAGCTGTGAGACTGCGACGTCACAAAACTTCAACTCCAACCTCCCTGGCTTCGCCTCCGCGGCCGATCAGGATCTGGAAGAAACTGCCGCCGCCGTGCTAAGTGACGCAGGCGGCTTTGCAGGCCGCATTGGACGACTTTACCAAAGCGATCGGCAACCAGCAGCAAGGCGGCACGCAATCGGCCGCCGCCATAACCACGCTCCAATGGGTGGGAGCGAAAGAATCGTTCACCGAATCGGCGGTCCGGGTGAGGAGCTGCACAGTTTTCTGGATAACAGGATCGCGTTAAAAAGACAAGCCGCGAGAAAAATCGCGATTTCTTGCAGCAACCGTGCCGAAATCCCTTTGGAAAGGGTGAGCGAACCGAAGCGTTTGCCTGATAACCGTGAACATAAATCGAACTTTCGCCGGCGAAAGCTCGGTTCGGGAATTCCCGAATCCGACTCCCGCCAGCGGTGATTCCATTTCCGCTCTCCCCGGCGGCGTATCTGTCTTCCCCTGCGGCAATCCCGCGTTCCTCCACCGCAATTCCGCCTTCCCCCGCGCCATTTCCGCTTTCCCGAATGGCATTCGGGAAGGCCATGGCCGCACTTTCGCTTTCCCCAGCGGCATTACCGCCTTCCCCGCTCTCATTTCCCAAGGCGGAAATGGAGCTTCCTGAGAGACAAAAACGACAGCAGCCAAGAGAAAACCAAAGGAAATCATATGACACACGGAGATTACGTTCCCGATAGCGCGCAAAACCTGCGGGACTGGGCCGATAACTACATCAAACAGCTCCCGGATATTGCCACCCGCATCGGCTGGCCACCGGCGAGCGTGACCGCGCTCATCGCGATGCTGACCGCATTGCGCGATGCTGCCCAGGCCGTGGTCGATGCGCAAAATGTCCTCAAGACTAACAAGGGTCTGCTTGGGCAAGCGAGAACGGACAACCTGCCCAGCATCCGCCAAAACACCGCCAACTTGAAAAGCACCGCCGGCTTCACCGATGGCGATGCCAAAACGCTGGAGGTGGCGACCAGTTCGGCCGTGCTAAACCCCGACACCTACAAGCCGGTATTAAACGCTCACGCCCACCCCGGTTACAACGAGGTCATGGGCAAAAAGCGCGGCGTGCAAGCGATCAACATCTACATGCGGCTCAAAGCGACCGCGACTTGGAAGTTGATCGCGGCGGGGCGGACCACCTTTCCGTTCAACGACGACACCCCGCCCGTCACTCCCGGCCAGCCCGAAGAGCGCGAATACATGGGCATGGGCATCATGAACGACAAGGAAATCGGCCAGCCGAGCGATATTGTGAGCGCGGTCTTTCGCTCAATGTGAGGCGGGTGCCGCATCAAGAAAATATTCTATGAAGAGATCATCTTTCTTTGCATCCGCCTTTATCGGCCTGCTTGTCTCGCTCGGCTTGCTCTTCTCTGCGCCGCTGGCCAGTGCCGTTACCATTACGGTAAATAATGGGACCGACACCCCGACCGCAGGTACCGTTACCCTCCGGCAAGCCGTCGGTGCCGCGGTGGACGGCGACCAGATTGTCTTCAACTTACCCGCTGGAACTACTATTAATCTGTCTCAAGGTAGGATGATAGTCAGATACGCGGTGACGATCACGGGGCCGGGGGCGAACGTGTTGACGGTGCAGGGCGATGGCCAGGACTACATTTTTGCGTTCAGCGGCTTCCTTAGTAGTACTGCGTCCGCGCATATCTCCGGCTTTTCTATTGCCGGAGGGGGCGGAGCGATCCTCAACGAGACCTTTATCGTTACCCTAACGGGATGCACAATCGCTAATAATGTGGGCTCTGGGGGGATTGTTAACGACTTTGATTTGACTCTAATCAATTCGACCGTTTCTGACAACTCTTCCACCCGAGAGATGGTGGTGAGTGGCCTGACCCCAGGCCAGATGTACAACTTCCAGGTGCGCGCGATGGGCGGGTCGACCGGGCAGAGCGATTGGAGCGACGCGGTCAGCCACATGAGTTTGTAAGTCAGTCGTGCCTATGAAAATATCATCTTTCACTGCAACCATTTTGAGCGGTGTGCTTGCTTTGGTCGTGCTGGTCTTCGCCGCGCCGCTCGCGCAGGCGTTCACGGTAACGGTTACCAATGGAACCGACATCCCCACGAATGGAACATTCACCCTTCGCCAAGCCATAAGTGCTGCCGTGGGCGGAGATACAGTAGATTTCGCTCCGAACCTTACTTCTATTACGCTCGAAGGTTCAATAACCATCGACAAAAGCATTAATATTAGCGGGCCGGGCTCAGGCGCGCTGGCAATTCAGCGCGATTCAGCCGCATCTAACTTCGGCGTCCTCACCATCAGAAATGATAATACTTCGATCAGTGTCTCCATCTCCGGAGTAAGTATCACCAACGGACACAACACCTCCAGCGGCGGCGGTATCTATCTCGCCTACCCGGCAACGCTCACAATCACAAATTGCAGCATAATGAACAACCGGAGCGATTACAGCGGAGGAGGCATTAAAAATGATGGCGGCATTCTCTCGATCAATAATTGCGTGATCTCCGGCAACGTTTCGCCGGACGGCGGCGGCATCTTCAACTACGGCCAGGAGGATGCCACTCCCCCTCCCCCTAACCTCTCAATCATTAATTCCACGATTTCTAATAACACAGCTCTTGACACCGGCGGTTGTAATTCTAACACCTGTTTCGGCGGGGGCGGCCTCGTAACTATGGCTGCCACTGTCTCGATCACCAATTGCACCATTTCAGGTAACCGTTCAGAAGTTGGCTATGGCAATGACTGTGGTGGCGGCATCGCGAATTATGGCAGCCACATCTCGTGTACGGGTTGCGCTATTTTTAATAACTCTGCCCTTGACGCCGGGGGCGGTATCTGTAACACCTATGATTCGGGTTTTTTCACAGGGAGTTTAGGGGATATTACCCTGCTTAATTGCACAGTTTCGGGTAACTCAGCGGTTTCCGGCACAGGGATTTACAATGTTGGTTACGACATGAACAACGACGTTATCACGTTAAAGAGTTGCACGGTCGCCTCCAACGTCACCCCGGGAGGGCTCGGGGCGGGTGTGGTCAACCAGCTATATGCCACGCTGAATGCGTTCAACACCATCATCGCCAAAAATATTCGAACTGGTGGTGGGTCGGCCGACTTCAACGGCACGCTTACTTCGCAGGGCTACAATCTGATTGGTAATACCAGTAACACGACTATTACAGGCACGACCACTGGCAATCAGCTTAACGTCGACCCTTTACTCGGGCTTCTGCAGAACAATGGCGGACCTACCTACACCATGGGCCTGCAATCCGGCAGCCCCGCCACCGATAAGGGCAGCTCCGGCGGGACTTCGAACGATCAACGCGGTTTCAACCGGCCGGTTGATAGTCCGGTCATTCCAAATGCTAGCGGCGGCGATGGGAGCGATATCGGCGCGTTCGAGGATCAAAACGTCTGTGGAAACCAAATCGTGACTAACAACAACGACAGCGGCGGCGGCTCATTGCGCGCCGTCATTGCGGGTACTTGCACCGGAGCCACCATCACTTTCGCGCCCAGCGTGGTCAGCCCGATCAACCTCACGACTGGGGAGATAGCAATCCCGAGACCGATGACGATCACCGGCCCGGGCGCCAAGCTGATGACAGTGCAGCGGAGCCCGAGTGCGAGCACCAATTTCAGCATCTTCCACGTGAGCGCGGGTGGGAACGTCACCTTCTCCGGTCTCACCATAACGAAAGGAAACCCTAATCACGATGGCGGGGGTTTTTATGTCGACAGCCAGAGCACACTCTTCCTAAGCAACGCCGTGGTCACCGGCAATTTCGCAAACAGCGCCGGTGGAATACCAGGGAACGGTGGCGGCATCGCCGTCGAAGGCACCGGCGTTCCAGCAGCCAACTTTAGTAACACCACGATTTCGGGTAACTCGGCGACCGGGTCCGCCGGCGGTATCTATATTTCCAGCGGCACGCTCGATCTCAATAACTGCACTGTATCGGGAAACTCGGCCGGAATGAACGGCGGCGGCATCGTTCCCGGTGGCACGACCAGACTCTTCAACGACACGATCGCGAACAACACGGCCGCGAACGGCGGCGGCGTCCGAAACGGAGGTTCTAGCGTGACCGGGCGGAATACAATCATCGCGAAAAACACGGCCTCCACCTCCAATCCCGATTTCGCCGGCACGCTGACTTCGGAGGGCTACAACCTCATTGGCAATACTACGGGCACAGTCATCACTGGGACGACGACCGGAAATATCCTGAACGTGAACCCACTGCTCGGCCCGCTACAGGATAACGGCGGGCCGACCCCCACTCTCGCCCTGCTCACCGGCAGTCCCGCGATTGATCAAGGTTCCGGTTTCGGCGTTACTTTTGTGGATCAACGCGGGGCCAGCCGGCCGTTCGATTTTCCCAACATTGCGAATGCCTCGGGCGGCAACGGTAGTGATATCGGAGCGTTTGAGGTGCGGCCCTTCACGGCATTGAGCGCGGTCTCCCGGAAGATTCAAGGCGCCGGGACGTTCGATTTTAACCTTCCCCTCATCGGCAGCGCGGGGATCGAATGCCGCACCGGGGGCGCGACCAACAATCACCAGATTGTTTTTACGTTCGCGAATTCCGTAACCTATAACAGCGCGGCTCTTAGCGCCGGCACCGGATCAGTGAGCAGCGCCAGCGGGAACGGGACCACTGCGATTACGGTCAATCTCACCGGGGTGAGCAACGCGCAAAGAATTACGGTCACTTTGCTCGGTGTCAGCGACGGCACGAATGCTGGGGATGTCAGCGTGCCGATGGGGGTTCTCCTGGGTGACACAAACGGGAATGGAACAGTCAGCGCCTCTGATATCGGCCAGACAAAATCCTTCTCCGGCCAGCCGCTCGATGCGACGAATTTTCGTGCGGATGTGAATCTCAGCGGCTCGATCAACGCCTCGGATATTGGCCTGGTGAAAGCGATGGCCGGTACCGTGCTGCCGCCATAAGCCTTGGGCGTGGCATGCGGGCGACGCTCCGCGCGGTGCGGGAGCGAGTCAGCACCCATGCGGGCGGAAAACGAGGGACGGTCGGGAGGCGTTGAGCGCCATGCGACATTAGGGCGGGCGTCCTACGCGATACCCGAGATCGACGATCGATCCTTTTCGTGCTACAGCTTGGGCATGATCCGGCGGCTCATGATCGGCCTTCTGCTCGTCCTGGCACTTTGCCTGACGCCATTGGGCGCTTCGACGCCTGGTTGCGCTTTGGGTAAGCCGGCCGCCCAAGGCATGTCCTGCGCGGACTGCTGCGCCACCATGAAGTCGTGCATCCTGCCGAAGCAGAATCCGACGAACGCAATCACGGCAAGCTCGCCCTCTCAGGCGGATCTAACCGCTTTGCCGTTCCCGCCAGTGTTCCTGTACGACCTCGCCGCGACTCCGTTATCGCACGCTGCTGTAGTCGCTCCGCGGACGACGGCGCCGCATTCGCGGCTCGCGGTCCTCTGCACTTTTCTCATCTGATTCGGGGGCGCTGACAGGCGCAGTGTGCCGTTTTCCGGCACTCCATCCGGGCTTTTTCGAAAGCTCACCCCTTCCCGAATCATATGAAAACCACGCTCTTAATTTTTGGCAGTTTAATCCTAACGACTTCTCTTCCCGCGCAACCGCTCGATCAGTTGCTCGGCGAGGTCCTGCAGAAGAACCACGCCGTCGCGGCCGCCCGGCTCAACTGGGAGGCGATGCAGGAAAAGCCGGCCATCGCCGGATCGC
>JBDUAH010000085.1:0-8748 GCA_040004745.1 Chthoniobacterales bacterium
TTTGGCGAGGCGAAGAAATTGATGCCGCCGGGGCAGTTCCAACTCGCGGCGGAAAAGCTGGAGACATTGACGAAAGCCGCGACCGGATCGGAGCCCGAAAAGGCGGAGGCGATGTCCCGGCTCGGCGACGCATGGGCGGAGGCGCGTGGAAAACTGTTGCGAGTGCCGCTCGATGCCCGGGGGAATTGGGAGGATTCGTTAGACCGGAATGCGATCACCCGGCGGCAAAACGGGCAGTCGTTGCAATTCCAGGAGATCGATACGGAACTGGAGCAGCGGGATGAGTTGCGCCATGCCGCCCGCTGGTGGCTGGCGGCGGCCAGGGCTCGGCCCGGCACGCCCCTTTCGGCGCGCGCGCGTTGGAAGGCATTGGAGACGATGCCGAAAATTGCTCGCGTATCCGAGTACGCGGAGGAGAGGGCGCGGGAGAGCAAGAGCGAAGCGGTGTCGCGCGAGATTTACGAAAAACTGAGGGAGGAATCACCCGACTCCGCAGAGGCGACACGCCTGGCCGCCTACTGGAGTTTTCCGGCGTCGCCCCAGTCCGCGGATCAAGGGATCGACGAGGACTACGCTGGTTTCAAACTGCGCGATGCCCACATTATGGGTTACCCGATTTACGAAGCCGGAGGCTTCGATTCTGCGGACGGCGAGCCGGACCCGGACGAAGGGGGAATCGAAAGAGAAGTGCTGGAGCGCGTGGCCGTCTTACCGGGCAAGGCGGAGTTCATGGAACCATCTCAGTTTGCCAGCGAGATCAAGCAACTGGCCGACGCGGCCAGACGCAAGCTCGCCTCGGCCCGCGACGCCACCGTGATAAATTTCCTGGACGATCTCGTCCTGTTTTCCTCCGAGCCAAACATTTCTCGCGAGATGCTGAAAGCTTATGTCCCGGTCCGATTCCAGGTCTTGGAAAGTAGTGGCTGGGATCGTCCCGGTCCGGAAGATCCCGCGGCGATCAGTGACGACGACATCCGCGCGAAAATCGACGAAGCGCTTCGCGATCCCGCCTTCCAACCCATCGCCGATTATCTCGAGTTTAGCCGGATTGGTTTGCTCTCCGGGGAGCGAACGGAAATGGAAACAGACATCTTCGATCCCAAGGACGATGGCGCGCCCGTCACCGTGAAGTCGAGAGACTATTCGGAGATGGAAAAACTGGCGGCGGATTTTCTGAAGAAGTATCCGCACAGCCGTAAACGCGAGGCCGCCATGTTTGTTCTCGCACGCTCCGTCCAAGCGCTCTCGCGGCCATACATTGTCCAGATCGGTGTTCCAATCCCCGGGACCGCTCCGGACGAACGGGTGTTCGACATAGCCGAGAAATCCTATCAGGCGGAGGCGTTCGATCCGAAGCGCGTGCTGGCGGCTTTGGACGCTTACGACCACGAGTACCCGAAGGGCCGTTATGCCGCCGACGTGCGCAATTTCCGCGGAATGATCTCCTGGCGGACGCACGATTGGGGGTCGGCGCTCGACCTCACGATCGCGCAGTTGAATGACGATTCGAACCGGGATCTGCATGCGGAGGCCTCGATTCGATTGGTGAACATCTTCGCCGCTCTCGAGCAGGCGGAATATCGCGCCGACCTGCTGGACGCGATCCGCGCCCGGCCGCTCGCGATTAGGCATCTAAAAGGGTTTCTGGCGCGTGCCTCGAGCTCTCGCACCCATCCTCTTCGGTATCTGCAAGCGTACCTCGGCGACCGCCTGGGTCTGGAGGCCATCGTGCAAAATTCTTCATCTCCTTGATTTTGCGCGGCACTCTCATCGCGGCTGCCCGAAATTGACGATCGCGGTCTGATCGTCAAAATCGACTCATGTTAAGGCAAGAACGGCATCCATCAGCCCGCAGAAAATATTTTCCGTCGCCCTGGTGTCATGTTTCCCGCGAATGGTGACCACGATCACAGAGGGACTAGTTCCTCGAACTCGCCGCGCTCACGATTTTTTCGCACGCGATCCCATGGGAAGCATTTCCCGTTCATCGCGACGTAAACGCCGGCCGGCAATATCTGCACAAAGGACAAGGCACTGCCGAGATTGAAGAGACCATCGGAGCTGCCGAAAGCGTACGGAATCATCGCTCCGGTGATGACGATGGTCTTGTCCGTAATCTCACGCGCAATCGCGGCCGCGGTGTCAGTCATTGTATCGGTGCCGTGAGTGATAATGACGCGGTCTTCGTCGCACTGCGCGCAATTTTGCACGACGACGGCGCGGTCGGCATCGGTCATGTCCAGTGAGTCGATCATCATGAGGGTTCGGATGCTCACCTCGACGCGGGAGCGCCCGAGCCGCAGCATTTCGGCGAGGTGCGTGTCTTTGAAAAAGAGCTGGCCGGTGCGCTCGTTGTAATCCTTATCGAAGGTGCCGCCAGTGACGAGGATGCGGATGGGCATGTGGTAAACGAGCGTTGGTTAGGCGCTGGAGTCGGTGAAATATGGCCAATAGTTTGTCAGTTTCCACATCCTTTGGGCTCTTCGCAGTTTTCCGCTGTGCATGGACTTCGCGAGCTTCCCCACCCCTTTCCAGGATTTGGATATTTTGGTTAACGGGAAATTAGCGTGAAAAAGAGGGTCGCTAGGTTTGAAGCTCTCAAAGTTCTCTCTCCCGCGGGGTGTTTGCTTAATCGTGATTCACTCGAAGACTTCGAGGGCGAGTCGGCTCCGTCGGGCGAGCCAGCGCGATTGAGACTTGCGCATGCGGGGCGGGTCGGAAGAATAGCGGCCTCGCATGGCTGACGATCGTATTGCTCTCATCACTGGCATCACGGGGCAGGACGGCTCTTATTTGACTGAGTTGCTGCTGGAAAAAGGCTACACCGTTCACGGCGTGGTGCGGCGTACGAGCAACTTGCGCCGTTCACGGATCGAGCATTTGCGTTCCGACCCCGAAGTCGAAGGGAAGAATCTTTTCCTGCACTATGGCGATTTGAGCGATGGGACGACGCTCCGCCGGATTTTCGCGGAGGTGGAACCGTCCGAGGTTTATCATCTGGCGGGGCAGAGCCATGTCGGGCTCAGTTTTGAAATTCCGGAATCGACCTGCGAAGAAGTGGGAATGGCGACGCTGCGCTTGCTCGAAATCTGCCGTGACCAAAAACAGCCGGTGCGTTTCTACCACGCTTCAAGCTCGGAGATTTTCGGCAAAGCCACGGAGGCTCCGCAAACGGAGACCACACCGTTCCGTCCTGCGAATCCATATGGCTGCGCCAAGGCGTTCGCGACACAGTTGGCGCGGGTCTATCGGGATTCGTATGGCCTCTTCGTTTGTAATGGCATTCTCTACAATCACGAATCGCCGCGGCGCGGGGAGAATTTTGTCACGCGCAAGATCACGCGGGGAGTGGCGCGCATTTCGCGCGGATTGGATCGGGAACTCGTGCTCGGCAGCCTCGAGGCCCGGCGCGATTGGGGACACGCTCGTG
Source organism: Chthoniobacterales bacterium (assembly GCA_040004745.1). Lineage (GTDB taxonomy): Bacteria > Verrucomicrobiota > Verrucomicrobiia > Chthoniobacterales > UBA10450 > JACCTI01. Next base: position 3,431 of record JBDUAH010000085.1, read on the forward strand.
AATATGTGGTCGCGATGTGGGCCATGATGCAGCATGCAACGCCGGACGACTATATTGTCGCCACCGGAAGAACGCATTCTGTGCGCGATTTTGTGGAGGCGGCCTTTGCGGCGGTGAATCTAAGGCCGGACGATTACGTGAAACACAATGCGGCGTTTGATCGGCCGGCCGAGCCGGTGCATTTGGTCGGGTCGCCGGAGAAGATTGCGGAGACGCTCGGCTGGCGGGCGCAGATTTCCGTGCCGGAATTAGTGCGCGAGATGGTGGACGCGGAACTGGCGGCGCTCTAGCACGGTTACGAGGATGGCTTTAAGAAAACGCAACGCGGGCGGTAGCCGAAGAAGCGACACGGCTACAATGGCCGGATAAGCCGGCCCGCGGGCGATCTACTGGGCTGGGAAATCGATGCTGGTGGGTGATCCGATCTCGCCAGCGAGGGCGAGGATGACGTCGGTTTTGGAGATGCTGCCGAGGAGGCTCATGGGCTCGGCGCTTTGCACCACGGGTAATCGGTTGCCATCGTGGCCGCGAAATTGTTCCAGCGCTTCGCGGAGTGTGAACTCTGGATGCACGGTGGGGAAGGGGGTACGAAGGAGGTCGCCGGCGATGACGACTTTGGCGAGCTCCGGGACGTTGAGATAGTTTTTGATGTCGTGCAGGGAGACGGCGCCGATGAAGCGCTGGCCTTCGGTGACGTAAAGATAATTGAAGCGGGTGGCGATAAAGCTCTCGGCGATCTCGGCGAAGGGGGCGCGGGTGGAGACGGTGAGCGGCGCGGTTTTCATCAAGTCGCGCACGTGCAACTCGGTGAGTTGGCGGCGGTAATCGCCCGCGCCTTTACGCTTGAGCGCTTCGGCGTAAATGGAGTGCTTCTCAATTCCCGCGGACGTGTAATAGGCCACGACGGAGGCGAGCATGAGCGGGAGGATGATTTGGTAATCGAGCGTCAACTCGAAAATCATGATGATGGCCATGAGCGGGGCGTGGGTGGCGGCCGCGAGAAAGGCGCCCATTCCGACGAGAGCGAAAGCGCTGGGGTCGACGGCGAAGTGGCAGCCTTGCAACCCATTACCGAAAAGGAAGCCGAGGCTGGCGCCGATGAAGAGAGTGGGCGTGAAGACACCGCCGACCGCGCCAGAGCCGAAAGTAGCGGTGGTGGCGACGATCTTGAAAATGAGGATGACAGCCAAGGTTTGCCAAATCCATTCGCCGCGCAGGATGGAATTCACGGCGCTGTAGCCGTTCCCGCAGACTTCCGGATGGAACACGGCGAGCGTGCCCACGATCAAACCGCCAAGACACATCTTAAGGTAAACCGGCAGGCGGACACGGCCGGCGGCGCGTTCGCTGGCGCGCAGGAGGCGGATGAACCAGGGCGCGACGAGCGCGGCCGCGATCCCGAGAAACAGATAGGGGACGATCTCCCAGTTCCCGTGCATGCGGAACGGCGGGATTCGGTAAAGCGGATCGCCGCCGCCGAATGCGCGCACGGTGAGGGTAGCGATGACGGAGGAAAAAACGAGCGGCCCGAAGATTTCCATCGCGACGGAGCCGAGGACGATCTCGGCCACGAAGAGCGCGCCGGCGATGGGCGCATTATAAGCGGAGGCAATGCCGGCTGCGGCGCCGCAACCGACCAACAAACGCAGTCGTGGGATCGACCACTTCCGCCAGCGGCCCGCGAGTGAGGCGAGCAGGGAGGATAATTGCACAAGCGGACCTTCCCGGCCGATGGAGCCGCCGGAGGCGATCGTGAAAAGAGCGGAGGCGCATTTCACGAGGCTGCGGGTGGCGGAGATTTTGCCGTCGCCGAGCACGACGGCTTCCATGTAATCGGTGGTGGTGGTGGTTTGGCTGCGCCAACGCCCGCCTAACCACATGATCCAGCCCGCCGCGAGACCGCCGGCCGCCGGCGTGATGACGCGCGCCGTGGGCGAAAGATGGCTGAAGCTTTCCACCAACCCTGGGCCGCCGCTGCCGGTGATGAGATGGTGCACCACGCCGGTCACATACCGGAAGGCAATCGAGGAGAGTGCGCCCGCGCAGCCGATTAATCCGGCCCAGACCAGCGTGATCTGCAGATCGGTCGGTCGTACGCGTTCGCTCACCCAGACGAGCAGCTTCAGGCGGCGCAGGGTGCCAACGGCGGTGACGAGGGATGGCGTTGGTTTTTCCTTCGTAGCTGCCACTGCTATTCAATCAGCGTGGCGATGCGTGCGCGGTCAAGCTGGTGAGGTCCGCGCTGGTGCCTTGCGCACGCTGGGTGTTTCTGAACGAGGATTGGCAGGGGGCGGGAGGTGTTGATGACGGAACGATGAACCACGCGCTTTTCTCAGCCAGCGGCGCCGCCACGCGCTCAGTATCCGCGCATTACTGCAGCCGACGACGACGAGAGGAAGGCTTAGCCCGCGCGGGCTAAACGCGAAGCTCCTTGTCCCGGAGCCTGCGCTGAACTGTTCCGGAGGTGAGTTCGCGCAGGGCGTCTGTCGCAATCCAGCGGCCGGATTTCGTCTTTAGTGCCAGGATGTTTCGGGAGCTGGTGATGGCGAGTTTGTTCAGATGCAAATTGCGCTTGCCGATTTGGCGCAGGGACCAGTTGACCGCTTTCTGCACGAAGTTTCGCTCATCGTCGGATTTGCTTTCGAGGATCGGGAGGAAGCGCGCAATCTTCGCGTTGTCGGCTTTCTTATCGTGGACGGCGAGCCATGCCATCAGGACGATGCCGGCGCGTTTGACGAATTGCGGCTCGCGTTCGGCCCAGGCGAAAGCTTTCTCGTAGGCGAAAGCGGTCTTGCAAAAAAGGTGTCCGCAAGTGCCGTCACAAGTCGCCCAGTTATCGAAATCGCGGACCCATAATTCCATCTGCGACTCGGTGACAAGCCGCGGATCTTCGATCAAATAAGCTACCACGCGCGCTTCGTGGATCTTGGTTTCCCAAAGCGCAACGGCCAGGCCGTGGGGGTCGTCGGTTGTTTGTTTAATTTCCCGAGCCAGCGTCTTCAACACCGGCGCAGGAACGCCAAACGCTTTTTGCGTGACGATGCCAAGACGCGCCATGCCCAAAACGTTTTCGGGCCTGCCGAGTGTCTCGAGTTTGCTGACGAGATTCGCCGTTAGTCTCCCGCACACGTGCTAAACGCAATTACTCGTTGTCGGGAATCTCGGCTTCGACCAATTGCGCCAGCAAGTTGAGCGACTCCTGCCAGCCGAGATAGCACATCTCAACCGGGATGACGAAGGGGAGGCCTTCCTGCGTGACCGTCAGTTCCGTGCCACAGAGCACTTCCTTGAGCGAGACGGTGACCTCCATCTCGCCGGGTAGATTTTGGTCGTCGAACTTGTCGTTATACCGGATGAGCTCGTGCGGTTTTAGTTCGAGATAAGTGCCGCCGAAGGAGTGGCTTTTCCCGGTGGTGAAATTGGTGAACGACATCTTGTGACTGCCGCCGACTTTTGCGTCCATCTGATGAATTTTTCCAGTGAAGCCATTTGGCGGTAGCCACTTCACCATCGCGTCAGGATCGAGGAAAGCGCGATAAATTCTCTCCGGTGTGGAGCGGAGGACGCGGTGAAGGCGGACGGTATTGGTGGTCATAAAGAGCAGGTTTTTGGTTTCAATACTCCGACGAACGAAGAAATCGATCTCGGACAGAAATCTTTTCGCGTCGAGCGCTGATTGTGGAACGGAAAGAACCACTGCTGAGCTTGGCCAAGCGAAGGCCGAGATTCGCAAGGGTTAACCAATTTTCAGCGCAGGAAAAAAGCCGAGGAGCATTTGGTTGACACGGATACGCGCTTCTGAGAAGCACGAGCCATGAAACTCGCACGTCGCACTCTCGGCATCAGCACACTCGGGATTATTTTGATCATTCTTTTGATCCTCGCCCTCGGCGGCGGCGCATGGGGTGGCGGTGGTTACGCCTACGGGCCGGGCGGGTTGTTGGTTGTGATTCTCATCATCCTGCTGGTGATGGGTAAACTGTAGCCGACGCGCTGGGGGGACATCGTTCGGCCGGCGCTGCGCGCGCCTATACAAGCAATCGTTCTGCTTCGGCGGCATCGTGTGTTCGGTCGCGCGCGTCTTTATTGGTCATTCAATTCTTGGGCACTGAACGGCTTTTTGCTCCAGGCGAATGCATTTCGGTAATGAAAACGCCGATTTCAGATTTCAGCGCATCGTCCAGGTAAAGCTCCAGCCGATATTTGCCTGCGGCCCAGCCATCCTTCGGACGCGAAAGAACAAACCGCGCCTCGAAGTCTCGCTCCGTGATCTCGGTCTCGTTTTCATCCACAACGAAATTTGGCTCGGCGACCTCGCCCACGTCCTCCACCACCCAGGCCACTCGCACGATTGAGTAAAGTTTCAGATGCTCTCCGGACCAGTGGACGTAAATGTTCGGCGCGTCGGAGGGAAAAGTCGCGACCGGAGGTCCATCGCGTTCCGCGGCCACTTCGAGGGTGAGTTTGGGCTTCGGAGCGGGAGTGGCGTTGGCGAGCGAGATCATCGCCGAGGGCGGCGGCTCTGGTGCTGGAGGCCCGGCTTCAAACTTGGTCAGGACTGTGGTCACGCGGCTGAGCAAGCGACCGCCGGGCCCGCGGGTGGCGGTAATCTCTTTCACAAACCCGGTGCCGGGAGCGAACCAGCGGTCGATCGAAATGGAGAGCGGCCACGGTTGTTCGCAATGCAGCTTGTAGGCATGGAATTCTCCGGCCGGTACGGTGACCGTTTCTTCCGCGCCAGCTGTGAAGAGCTGATGCATAGTCGTCCCCGCGACATCGTCCTCGAGTTCCCATTTTGTGCCTGGCTGCAGCGGAACTGGGAGCAGAACGCGCGGCGGTTTAAACGTAGCAACCTCACCCGCCGTCGAGCGACGGCCATGCATCAGGACCCCCTGCTCGTCCACGGAAATGAATTGGACCTGGATCAGGTGATCGTCCGCCGTCGTCTCTAGTCTGAGCAAATCTTTCACATCGAGATTTTCCTCGCCGGCGACGCGCACGGTGAAGCGGCTGGGTTCAGCGCCCGTCTGAGCGTATTCCCATGTCGTCCCGATTGTGTGCGGGAGAAAGGCGTCGGCCTGCGCGGAAACGGTGGCAGCAAAGAAGATGAGGAACGCCGAACACAGCAGGTCGGCCGTGGCGTGAACGCCGAACGCCGAACGTCGAACGGTTTTGAAGAGAGCGCGAGTGGACAACAGAGCAGTGCTTTCTAAGCGCGTTTCACCCGATTTCGACTGGGAGGTTCAGTGATCCTGCGGCAAAAAAATCCGGAGTCTACGGGGCTCGAACCCGCAACCTCCGCCGTGACAGGGCGGCGC
>JBDUAH010000333.1:0-2610 GCA_040004745.1 Chthoniobacterales bacterium
TACTTCGAACTTTCGGAAGAGTTGCGGAAGCATAAGCAAGTTTACTCCGATCCGACCGCCGCCCTCGACGGCCTGCTGCACGACAATATGACGGTCGCTGCGGGCGCGTTCGGGCTCTGCGGCATCCCGGAGAATCTGATCGCCACCTGTTATCGCACTTGTTCCCCTGAGGGGAGCTGGCCGGTCCGAAGGAATGTCTTCACCAGCTCGCCTTCGCCGCAGACGATCATGCCGCTGAAACGCTTGAACCAACGGCCGTTTGGAACCTCGGGGTTCGTTTCGAGCCAATCCGAAAGCAGACCAATCTGTCCTTCGGAAATCTCACGCTCGCGGACACGATCGAAAAGGTGACGCAAGAGCGGAGCCGGAATCCCTTCCCGGCGAATCCTAGGCATCTGGCTTGCCGCCGTAGAAGCCGCGGATCATCTGCTCGCGAATCTCGAGCGCTTCCGTGGGATCGGCCGCGGCCACCATTTTCTGGGCAAGTGTGACCAGCTCTTTGCCGCTTAACATGCGCTCGGCATCGAGACGATAAGCAAATTGGATCACCTCAGCTTGTTCGGTCGGTGTCAGATGCTGGATTTCCTGAATGACCTGGGCTGCACTCACGCGGCCAAGGTAAGCGCGAGCGCTCGTCAAACTCAACCTCGATCTCACTTCACGAGAGCGGCCGGACGTTTTCGCGTCCGGCCGCTTTGATTTGTTAGGCGAAAACACGGCGACGGAGCGCCGTGGCTACACCGACTTCCGTTACCCGCCGACGCCGATGCTGACCGGGCTGCTCCATTGATTCGCCGTTGCCCACGGCTCACCCTCGCGGGTTTGCCCATCTATCTCGCGGTTCCCCAACACGCTCGATTGCCCGACGCGGCTGTCGCCGGCGCGGAAGATGGCCTGGTCGATCCATTTCGTCGGGGCGCTCGGGAAGGGTGTGGTGTCGGTGTAGCCGGGGGTGGTGTCGATCGCGAGCAGGACGAAGCCTTTGCTGTCGGCGCGGTCGACCTGGAGTTCGCATTGGGCGAGGAAGGCGCGGTAGCCTTCCCAACCCCACTTCACGTGGACCTGGCCGCCGCTAATGGAGAGGCTGAGGACGGGCGCGAGGGTGGCGTAATCGGGGCCGGCGGGCGGGAGTTTGAGCGGGACGATGGCGTTAGGACGGCTTACTCCAGCCAGCCGATCTTTATTTCCTTCGCGAGCGGCTTGAACTCAGGATCTCCAGTGACGAGTTGGGCTTTGCGGTCTTTCGCCAGGGCGGCGGCGAAGGCATCGGCCAGGCTGATTTTGTGACGCGCTTTAAAGTCGGCGGCGAGATCGGAGAGGGCTCGGGTCGCAGGATGGAACTGGATCGGAAGTGCAGGGAGTTCCCCGGCGATTTCTTCCCACCGGTCTTTGCCGTCTTTGCGGATGGTGATGTATTTGACCTCGGCGTAGTTCACCTCAGTCATGTGCACGGGGTCGTCCCGAAGGCTGGCGCGCTCCAGCAACGCGGCTATTTTTTCCTCGCCGGGCTCGCCCCGGAGGAAAGCGAGCAGCGCAAAACTATCGAGGACGGTGCGGGCTCCGCTCATCTTTTGCTGTTTCGAGCGCTTTCTCTTCCGCTTTGTGTTCGGCCCACTCCGCGGCGAACGGTTTGCCACCCGGCTTGCGCTTGAGAATGCCGCGCAGGCGCGCAATGGCGTGCTTTGTCACCGGCTTAAGCAGGATGCCCTCCGGCGTGGATTGGACAACGGCGCGGGTGCCATTCTCAATGTGGAACTCACGCCGCAGCCAGGCGGGAATCACGACCTGACCCTTGGAGGTGAAGCAGATGGAATCGGATTTTGATTTCCCACTCATGATCTGAAGTCTTACTTTTTCTTAAAGTCTGTCAAGGGGCTATGCGTAGCATTTACTGTCTCGTAGCCGCCTGACTCGTCTGCCAAAGCATCATCCTTTGGTCCATGGTGCGCCCGGTGCTTTCGACCGAGCAACGCGCGTGTTTCTCGGTGGTGCGTGGGTTGGCGTCGGTGAGGATGGCGATCTCGGTGTCGCGCTTGCCCTGTAGCATCCAATGGAAAACGTTCTGTTCTTTGACCGAAAGGTCGGGCTGCTGTGGGAGGTCTGCGTCGGGGTCATACTTGGTATGATCGCCCGGCGGTACGTGACTGCTCATCACCGGCAATTTTGCGCGGTGCGAGCAGGTGTAGTCTATGGGTAGGACTACGCGGCGCCGGGTGACGATCGTTCGCACATCCGGCCGTTTGATTGCAGATTTTGCGAGTCGAGGCTGCGGCAGCCGTCGCTAAAGCGTTACAAGCCGAGGGCGCGTCACGAGGCGAGAAATGGTGGCGATTTCCTCGCGCCGTTTTCCTTTGGCAGCCCAACCATTATTTCCATCTCGCTGTAATATGGACCGGCTGTGGCCGGGAGTTGTCGCGCCTCGGTAAAGGGAACGGAGGTGGGAGTTTCCTGCACGGAAAAGTGGCCGACCTCGTTTCCCACCATAGCGGCGAGAGTGTCGGCTCTCGGCGCGGCGGCGTCGGAGGGAGAGAGCGCTCTAGTTCGCGATCCAGGCGATCGCTTTGTCGGCTAATTTGTCGAAGGCGGTCACGGCCATTTCGAGGTGCTCTT
>JBDUAH010000086.1:0-8642 GCA_040004745.1 Chthoniobacterales bacterium
CGAACTTTTCGCTCGGAGCGCTGACGCCTAAACACTTTTCTTTTAATAGCCATTTCGGCGCGTGCCCTTCGTGTCACGGTTTGGGGACAGAGATGGTGGTCGATCCGGATTTGATGATTTCGGATCCGGCGAAGTCGCTCGCGGATGGCGCGATCGTTCCCTGGCGGCGCGGAACGAAGCGGATGCAGGCTTATTACAAGACGCTGCAGACCGCGCTGGTGAAGCATTTCAGTGTTGATGAGTTTCTCCCCTACTCGGATTTGGCGGACGAATTTAAGAAGGCGCTGATTCATGGCACCGGCGACGTGCCGGTGCGGATGAGTTTCGGGGCGAATGGGAAGAACGAGAAAACCGCCAAGCCGTTCGAGGGATTGATTCCGCAGATGCAGCGTCTTTACGAGGAAACGGAGAGCGAGTTTACGCGGAATCGCATCCGCACCTTCATGACGCGGGTGCCGTGCCACACTTGCCACGGTGCGCGATTAAAACCGGAAATTCTCGCCGTCACGCTCACGACGAAAACGGAGAGTGGCGAGCGGAAACCGGAGAGGAATATTCACGAAATTAGCGAACTCACGATCGCAGCCGCGGCCCGCTTTGTTGACGGGATTGTGCTGACGGAACAGGGGCGCAAGATCGTGACTGAAGTCGTGCGCGAGATTAAATCGCGGCTGCAATTTTTGCTCGAAGTGGGGCTCGGCTATCTCACGCTAAATCGCGAAAGCGGCACGCTTTCCGGCGGTGAGGCGCAACGCATCCGGTTGGCCACGCAGATTGGTTCGGGATTGGCAGGAGTGCTCTACGTTCTGGATGAGCCGAGTATCGGTCTGCACCAGCGCGATAATGCGCGCCTGCTCACCACGCTGTTTCGTCTGCGGGACCTCGGCAATTCGGTCATCGTAGTCGAGCACGATGAGGAAACGATTCGCGCGGCGGATTACATCCTCGATCTCGGACCCGGTGCTGGCCCGCGCGGGGGCGAGATCGTGGCGGCCGGAACGCTCGAGGAAGTGCTGAAGGCGAAACATTCGCCGACCGCGGATTATCTCTCAGGTCGCGCGCGAATTGAGATCCCGAAACGCCGTGTCGCGCCGCGCACGCCTCCAGGTTCGCCAGAAGGCTGGCTGACTTTGGAGGACGCGAGCGAGAACAATCTTAAGAACGTGACGGCAGCGTTTCCGCTCGGTTGCTTCACCTGTGTGACGGGTGTTTCCGGCAGCGGAAAATCGACGCTGGTGGACGACACTTTGCGCCGCGCGCTCTTCCGACATTTTTACAATTCGAAAGATCGTCCAGGCGCGCACGGGCGTTTGTTAGGGCTCGATTATCTGGACAAGGCGATCGTGATCGATCAGAGCGCGATCGGCCGCACGCCGCGCTCGAATCCGATTACCTACACCGGCGCGTTTACGCCGATCCGCGAATTGTTCAGCCAACTTCCGAGCGCGCGCGTGCGCGGATACGATGTGGGGCGTTTCAGTTTCAATGTGAAAGGCGGGCGCTGCGAAAATTGCGAAGGCGGCGGGCTGATCAAAATCGAGATGCACTTTCTGCCGGACGTCTATGTGGAGTGCGAAGTCTGCCACGGACAGCGGTATAATCGCGAGACACTCGAGATTACCTACAAGGGCAAAAACATCGCGGACGTGCTGAATCTCACGGTCGACGAAGCGGCGCGTTTTTTCCGCGCGGTCCCGGCGATTGCGGATCGGCTCGATGCGTTACTCGATGTCGGGCTCGGTTATCTGCGTCTCGGTCAGGCCGGCACCACGCTTTCCGGTGGCGAAGCACAGCGCGTGAAACTGGCGACCGAATTAGCAAAGAAAGCGACCGGGCGAACGTTCTACATTCTCGACGAGCCGACGACGGGCCTGCATTTTGCCGACATCGAAAAGCTGCTCCAGGTGCTGATGAAGTTGCGCGATGCGGGTAATACGCTGGTCGTGATCGAGCACAATCTTGAGATGATTAAGTGCGCCGATTGGATCATCGATCTCGGGCCGGAAGGCGGTTCGGGTGGCGGACGAATCGTGGGCGCTGGGACGCCGGAGAAGATTGCGAAGTTGGAGGACAGTTATACCGGGGGGTATCTGCGGCAGTTGTTGTTGAAATGAAAACGTTCAACGTCCGACGATTCGTGCTCGTGCTCATGCTCGTGCTCGACTCTCCGCTCCTAGCCGAGACAAATTTAGAAGAGGCTTCTCGGTCTCTAAGTGATGGCGTCCCTCAAGTAGCAGTCGTTAGGCTGCGCGCTTTGCTGGCGACGAAATTGTCGGAGGCTGAGCGGACCGCCGCGAACGCAAAGTTGGGCGAAGCGTTGATCGCGGCGGAAGAGCCGGCGCAGGCTCTGCAAATGCTAGCGGAGCCTCCAGTGCGCGATTTGCTGGGAACGAAATTCTTCCGCGCGCAGGCGCTCGCGGCCCTTGCGCGCTGGGACGAGGCGCTAATTTTTTACCAGCAAAGCGCAGCGGATTCGCGCGCGCCGTTTCATTCCGAAGCGATTTATGGGCAGGCCGAATCTCTGCGCGCGTTGGGTAAAGTTGACGAGGCACTGGCCGTCTTGGACTTACTGGCGCGTGATCCGAGATGGACGGCGCAAGCGCGTCTGCGGATGTCCGAATTGCTGCTGCGAAAGAAGGACGAAGCAGGCGCGACGCGGGTTCTGCAATCCATCGCGCCGGAGGCGATTTCGCAAAAAAAGGAGCGACGCCTGTTGCGCGGCCGGATCGAGGCGCGGAGAAATCGTGACAACGCGATCGATCTCTACGATTCCATCCTGAAAAGCCCTACCGGCACGACGCATTCCGTTCTCGTGGCGACGCTCTTCGCCATCGCGCAGGCGCACCTGCAATCGCACACGCCGGAAGCGGGCGATAATTTTCTCGAAGAATTCATCGAGCATCATCCGGCGGATGAGGATTTGCCGGCGCTCTTCGCGAAGCTGGATCAACTCTATGCCGCACAAGCGACGCCGTCGCTGCAGGAGCTGCGCCAATGGAGCAACGATCCCGCGCAACCACGTCGCGGCTTCGCGCTATGGTATTTGGCGCGCCAGGAATTGCGGCTCCATCATCGCGATCGGGCGCGGGAAGCCTTTGCCAAAATGCGGATGAGCCATCCCCAGCGGCCCGTTTTCGCGCAAGGCTTGCTGCAGTTTGCCGAGTTCGAACTGCGAGACGGCCATATTGCGGAGGCGATGGCGATTCTGGGGGATGCTCGTGCTCTGCATCCGCCGGCGGAGGTGGGGAATCGAATCGAAATGCTGCTGGGCGCGAGTCACTACACGAGTGGGGAATATGGTGCGGCAGCGCAGAGCTTTCGTGCGCTCGCGGACGCCACTCCGCAAGTCGCCCAGCCGGCACTTTTCAATGCCTCGCTGGCGTGGTTGCAGGCTGGTGACGCGACACAGGCCGAAGCGACTGGGGTGCAGTTGAAGAAGAGTGGCGCGGACGAACAAACGCGCGGTGAATTGCGGTTGGATGAGGCACTGCTGCAGGCGACGCGGGGCGACAAAGAGGCGTCGGAGTCGCTGCAGAAATTTACGCGCGAGTTCCCCAAGCATCCGCGAGTTTCGGAAGCATTCGTCGCGCTGGCAGAACTCGCTTTCCACGCCGCTCCGCCGCGTTTGGAAGAGGCGAGGCAAACTCTCTCGCGCGCGGCCGAGAACAAACCAACGGCTGCTGCCGCCGAGCGCGCGGATTATCTCATGATCTGGCTGGCCGACGCGGCGCCGGAGACTAACGAGCCAAAGGTGATCGCGCTCGCGCAGGAGTTTCTGCAGAAATATGACGCGTCGCCCTCCTTGCCGGATGTGCGTCTGAAGCTGGCGGAGATTCATTATCGCCGGCAGGATTTCGCGAGCGCGCAGACGCAGTTTGAGATTCTCGCGCAGCGCAATCCGGATTCTCCGATAGCGGAAAAAGCGCTTTTCTTTGCGGCCAAGTCCGCCGTCCAAACCATGGGCGCACAATCGCTCGATCACGCGCTCGTTTTGTTCGATGAAGTGGTGAAGGAGAACGGCGAACTGAAATGGGCGGCGCGGAACGAGCAGGCGGTGATCGAACGGAAGCTGGGGAAGGCGCAGGATGCGGTCACGCTTTATGACGAGGTCTTGAAAGGTAACGCGCAGCCGGCGGAGAAGCGCGAGGCACTTTGTGCCAAGGCCGACATTCTCTACGAGCAGGGCGCGAGCGATCGGGAAAACTACCGACGTGCGATCGAGCTCTACGATCAACTCGCGAATCAACCGGAGACGCCGGCGCATTGGCGTAACCAAGCGCTCTTTAAGAAAGGGATGTGTCTGGAAAAACTTAGTGCGCCCGCGGAAGCGCTGGCCACGTTTTATCGGATCGTTGGTGACGAAGGACGACCGGAGCAGCAACGCGAATTTTTTTGGTATTACAAAGCTGGCTTCAACGCGGCCCGTCTCCTGGAAGAGGAGGCGAAGTGGGAGCCAGCGGCCGCAGTTTATGAGAAGCTCGCCTTCGCCGGTGGCGCACGAAGTGACGAGGCAAAATCACGCTTGAAGCAACTGCGGCTCGAACATTTCCTCTGGGACCAGTAGAAGATCGCGTCGCTGCGCAAATCTTCCTATGAACTACGCTGCTTCTGTCGGTGACTTCTTTAAGAGCCCGAAATGGATGTCGAATCTGCTTCTGGGCGGATTGTGTATCTTGATTCCGATTCTTGGGCCGATGGTTGTTTTTGGCTGGCTCGTCACCGGCTTCTGGTCGCGCACCGATGAGGACTTCGCGACGTTTCCGGCCTTCGAGTTCGCGCAATTCGACAAATATCTCGAGCGGGGCCTTTGGCCGTTTCTGGTCACATTGGCGACGGGCTTTATCATCGTGCCATTTATCTGGCTGCTCATGTTTGGGATGATGGCTATGAGCGTATTTTCGTTCGGCGACGAGCAGAGAGCCGGCGGCTGTTTGGGCGCGATCGTCATGCTTTGTCTGATACTGGTGGCAGGAGCGGGGTTCCTGAGCGTGATTGTCCTCCTCGTGCCGCTAAAACTGCGGGCCACCATGACGCAGGACTTTGCGAAAGCGTTTGATTTTCGTTTCGTGAAAAGGTTCCTGGCGCTGGTTTGGGCGGAGACCATGCTCAGTGTGATGTTTACCGTTCTGGTTAGCGCATTATTGATTTCTTTCGGTGCGCTTTTTCTTTGTGTCGGCGCGTATCTTTCGACGGTGGTCAGTTATTTCGCGGGGACGCATCTGCACAAACAGCTCTACGCACTGTATCTCAGTCGCGGAGGCGAACCGGTGCCGCTAAGCCTGAATCTGATCGTGGTGCCGCCCGCGTTGCCGACGACCTAAACACGCCACTGAGCCTGGTCAACGTGCTCTATTGGGCGTCCCGCTTGTTCCACGCGAGCCGGCCGCGCAGGCGCTGACCTACCTTTTCGACGGGGTGGCGCTCAGCTGCGGCGAGGAGTTTGGCGTAGCGCTTCTGGCCGGCTTTCGTTTCGCGAATCCACTCCTGGGCGAACTTTCCGCTGCGAATGTTTTTCAGCGCCGTCTCCATATTCTTGCGGACGTCCTGATCGATAATCTGCGGGCCGACGGTTAAATCGCCCCACGTCGCCGTGGGGGACATGCGGGCCCGCATACCGCTGAGTCCACCTTCATGCATGAGATCGACGAGAAATTTCAGTTCGTGCAGGCAGGCGAAATACGCCATCTCCGGCGCGTAGCCATTTTGTACTAAAGTCTCGAAGCCAGAGCGCACCAGCGCGTTCACCCCGCCGCACAGCACCGCTTGCTCCGCGAAAAGGTCCGTTTCCGTTTCTTCTTTGAAAGTGGTCTCCAAGACTCCGGCGCGGGTGCAACCGATGCCTTTCGCCCATGCGAGGGCCGTCGTTCTGGCCCGGCGGGTGGGGTTCTGATGGACTGCGATCATTCCGGGCACACCTCGACCTTCTAAATACTCGCGCCGCACCATGGGACCGACACCGTTCGGGGCCACCAGGATGACATCCACATTTTTTGGCGGAACGATGGTGCGGTAATGAATGGCGAATCCGTGCGCAAAAAGAAGCGTCTTCTCCGCGGCGAGGTGCGGCGCGATTTGGCGTTCGTAAATCGACGGCATATCCGTGTCGGATAAGGCAAAGAAAAGGACATCTCCCCGGGTGGCGGCTTCTGGCGTAGAGACCACTTCCAGTCCCTCTTTCCCTGCGCGGGCGCGGCTCTTACTTTTCGGTGGCAGACCCACGAGCACGTGCAACCCGCTGTCGCGCAGGTTCAATGCTTGGGCCTGACCTTGCGCTCCATAGCCGAGGACCGCGCATGTCTTTCCCCGCAACGCGGCAAGGTCAGCATCTTTTTCGGTGAAAATCCGGGTGGCCATGGTGCGCTTCTCGCAAGGAGAAACCGGATTGAGCCGGTTGGCAATCCGAGTGGGTGTCTGCGTTTACGCGACGCGTACTATTTCTCTGCCGATTGCTGGGCCAATCCCCGGAGTCGACCCACCTCTGCGACAGCCTGGAGCGATTCCTCGGAGTGACCCATTCGAGCCAGGATACGCGCGAGAAAAAAGTGCTGCTGTGGCTGGTCGGGTTGTCGGCGAATCGCGCGCCGCTGAGTTCTGAGTGCGGCATCGAATCGACCAGCGTCGGCTTGCATTGCGGCGAGCGAGTTGAGCGCGGCGGTCTCGTGGAAATCGAGCCAGGAAGCACGACGAAAGGCTGCTTCGGCCTTTTGTTTGTCGCCGCGCTCGGCGGAGAGCTGGCCGAGCGCAAAGCACGCGCCGGCGTGCCACCAATGCCGGTCCACGAAATCCTGCACCAATGGCAGTGCGGCGTCGATCCCTTCGCTTTCGCGAACGAGGCCCGCTTCGAAGTTGACCAATTGCCAGGTGTCCGGGTAATCACGGCGCGCCTGTTCCAAGAGCGATAAGGCTGCTGCCGTGTTCTTCTCTTCTCTGAATACCTTCGCCAGATGGAGCGCGGCGTCCCAACTGGTGGGATCCACCTTTTGATCGCCCGGACGAACTTTGCTGGCGCCTTCAAAAAGCGCTTTTGCTTCTTCCGCTTTGCCCTGTTGGGAAAGTGCGAGCGCGAGGTTGTTGCGCGCCAGGGAATTCCCGGGCGCGACTCGTAAAACCTTTCGCAGAATCGTTTCCGCTTTCGCGTGCTCGCCGCGTTCGGCGTAAATGACGGCGAGGTTGACCCCGATGCGGCTGTTGGTGGCCCCCGCGGCGAAGGTTTTTCGGAAAAATGTTTCCGCATTCACCCAATCGCCGCTTCGGTTCATGCTCAGCGCCGTGAACGTGACGACCAGGAGACCGGAAAAGACGACTGCCGCTGAGCGAAAACGGACTGGAAGGTCCAAAGCGACACCCGCCAGGAAAATGAGAAATCCGACGCTCGGGAGGTAGAGCCAATGTTCCGCCACCGTGGCGTTCAGATCAAAAAGGTTGGAGGTCGGCAGATAGGAAAGGATAAACCAGGCTGCGCCCAGAATGCGCAAACGTTGCGCGGGCCCGGGACGGCGGAGACCGTAAGCAAGAACGGCTAGAGTCAGCAGGCCGCCCGCCACGAGGAAACGAAGCGAACCGGCTGGCCCGAGAATAGTCCGCTCGACATGCAAATTCGTCGGAACCAACATTAAGCGGGCGTAATCGCCGAGCGCTCCCAGCATCAACTGTCCACGCATGGCCGGGCTCCAGCCCGGGCCCGCGATGTTTTCTGGACGGCTCTCTGGCAAGTGGCGGAGACCGAAATAGGCGGCAGCGATGGCCAGACAGATCAGCAACACGGAGATTTTCGTCTTCGTTGCCAATCGTTCTTCAAGGGTGAAGAGATGAATTAAGAAAAGGGCCAGCCAGATCAGGCCGCTCTCGCGCGACGAAAGCGCGAGGAGCGCGGAGACAATGGCCAGGAGATAGAAGCTGCGACGAAAAACCGTTCTCCCTTCCTCGCCGGCCTTGAGAAAGAGCAACCAGCCCGCGGCGGCGAAGACAAAAGCCAGGCTATCGGCTCGCCCCGAAATGTAATCCACGGCAGCACTGTGCACGGGATGGACGGTCCAGATTAATGCGACGAGGAATGCCGCTGAGGGATAAGACTTATTTCGCTCGCCGAGGGAGTTCGCTTCGTTTTCGCGCGGCGCTTCGGTTAACGAGGAGAAGAGCCGTCGCAGGAGGAAATAGAGCAGGAGCCCGCCCGCGATATGCCAAAGGATATTGGCCAGGTGAAAGCCGAACGGATCTCCGTTCCAGATCAAATCATCGAAGATGTAAGAGACGGTTTGAACGGGCCGATAATGCCCTGAGTAGGAATCTGGGAAGAGGTAATGCCGAAATGCTTCCAAGACGAGCAGCGGGCTTCTGATCATGGGGTTGCCACGCACGAGGAGCTTGTCGTCCCAAATAAGTTCGCCCGACAGTGCAGGCCAGCGGGCGACGAAACCGAACACGACGAGCAGAAGACACTGGACCCTGGTTTGCTGTAGATACGACGCCACTTTCATCGTCGCGGACACACCGCGCTACTGTGCGAGCGCGGCAGGTTGGGCCAGTGCTTGCATTTGGTTCACCTGCGCAATCAGGGCTTGAGCTTCCGCGGGACGGCCCATTTTTTCCAGAATATCGGAAAGGATGAGATACTGCCGCGGCTCGTCTGGCTGGCGGGCGAT
>JBDUAH010000087.1:0-8629 GCA_040004745.1 Chthoniobacterales bacterium
TCCTTACGAGCGCCTCGGGGGATACGTCCATCTGCCGCGCTTGATCGACAAGGCGAAGCTGCACCGCAAAGGTCTGCTCAACGGCTACAACTACAAGACCGTGGGCTTCGATAAACATCTTCTCGCGTTTCTGAAACTCAATCCGGACGCCTTCGAAGAAGCCGCCAATCGACTGGAAAAAGACGAGGCCATCCTGCAGTGGATCGAAGAGAACGGCGTTCGCCATTCCAACGAGGAAATCGACCAGTGGAATCAGGCAATGATCTCCCGGCATCCCGATAATGCCGAAAAGAGGGCGCGTTTCGCCCATTTTCTGAAGGAAGCGGGCGGTGAAACGCGCAAAGACATCCGCACCTACTTCGATCTCATCGAATTCGACGAAGGTCGGATTATCTGACGCGGGCTCCTCGCCACCGCGAAGATGAATCGAGCAGCGTCTAATCCTTGACTCGCTCGTTAGACCGGTCGCGGCGTGGGGCATCGCCGAAACCAAACCGCTCGCGCACGAAATAGAGCGGGCGTTGTTTTACTTCGCCATAAATGCGGCCGACGTATTCGCCGATGATGCCTAACGAGACCAACTGAACGCCGCCCATGAAGAGGATGGCGACGAAGGTGGAAGCCCAGCCGCGGACCCAATGGGAAGGATCGAAGAAGAAGCGGAGCAGGAGAGCGTAGACGATCCCGAGGAAGGCCAGGCCGAGGGCAAAAAAACCGGTCCAGACCGCGAGTCGCAGAGGCACGAAGGAAAAAGAGAGGATGCCATCCACGGCGAAGCGGATCATTTTCAGCAGCGGATATTTTGTTTCGCCCGCAAATCGTGCCTCGCGCTGGTAGGGAATCGCCACCTGACGGTAGCCAACCCAGCTCACCATCCCGCGGAGAAAGCGATCGCGCTCGGGCATGCGCAAGAGGGCGTCGACGACCAGGCGATCCATGAGACGAAAGTCGCCCGTATCGGGCGGGATCCGGACTTGGGAGACGCGGTTCACGAGGTTGTAGAATGCCTTGGCGCTCCAGAGCTTGAAGGCAGTCTCACCGGCCCGATCGATTCGTTCGGCGTATACGACATGGTAACCGTCCCGCCAGCGGGCGATCATCTGCGCGATCAGTTCGGGCGGGTCTTGCAGGTCCGCATCCATGAGGACAACGGCCTCTCCTGAAGCGTGCTCCAGCCCGGCGGTAGTGGCGACTTGCTGGCCAAAATTTCGAGAGAGGCGAAGGCCGCGCACGCGCACATCAGCCAGGCTGAGTTCGTGCAGGACGGCGGCCGTGGCGTCGCTGCTCCCGTCATCGACGAAGATGAATTCGAACGGTGTCTCTGGAGTCGCATCGGCCACCTGCGCCAGTCGCCGATGCGCTTCCCGCAGGACGGCTTCTTCGTTAAAGCATGGCAGGACGACGGAGATCATGGACGGATGACGATATTAGAAAGCCCACGTGCCATGGGCAAACTTCGTCACATACAGCGCGAGCAGTAAGAGCGAGGCGACGCTTAGAAGCCGTCCAGCAAACGGCCATTTTTGAGCCAGACGAGCGAAGAGGATGAAGAGCGGGAAAAGAGTCAGCGTATAGCGCGGGACGCTGACGACAAAGGCGGTGCTGTTGAACAGCAGCCAGTTCAGCGTCATCCAGATTCCGTAGGTAGGGCTCAGCCGGATCCAGCACCAGACCGTGCCGAGGAGGCCAAGAATGATGAAGACCAATTCTAGCAGCCCTTCCGTCAGGTTGCTATCTGGCGTGCGTTGCCAGACATCGTAAATCCCCACCCAAGGCGGAGTAAATTTCTTAAACCAATGCTCCTCCATGATCGGCGAAAAAGCGAAGGCATTGCCGGTGACGTGGTAGTTCAGCGCGAGGTAGCCGAGGAATCCCAGCGGCACCACACCTATCCACAGCCATCGCCAATCGATGCGCCGCGAGGCGCGGTACTGCAAGACCGCTTCCATCAAAAGCGTGGGGCCGAGCATGAGACCGTTTACCCGGGTCAAACAGGCCAGCGCTCCCAGCACGCCAGCGGCGGCCCAGTGATTAGTGCGCGCGGCCAGTAACGACCCGAGAACGAGCGCGAGAAATAGGCTCTCGGTGTAGCCGATGTGCAGGAAGTAGCTCGTCGGGAAAATGAGGAGAAACCACGCTGACTGCCGCGCCACGGCGGCCCCGTGATCGACTCGCGACAACCTCCGCAGCAGCAGCGCGGCACCGAGGGAGGCAAAGCCGGAAACAATCAGTGCCGCTACAAAATAAGTGCCCGCGAAAAACGAAACCGACCGCACCAACCACGGATACAGAGGATAGAACACGATCGAGAACCGTCGTTCGCCTTCCGCCACGTAACCGAATTCCGCGAGGGATAGATAATGCACCGCGTCCCACCGGTTCCACATCTCCATCATCCCGTAGTAACGATCGAACAGCGTGCCAACGCTCAGCGCGGCGAAAAGGAACATCAGTGCTTTGATCCCAAGAACGAGGAACGTTGTCTCGGTATCGGCTGCGCTCCAGTGCCGGACGTTGGCGGTTGCGAGTGGACGCGTCGTTTCTTCGTGATCCTCAGACACTCCGCTCGAATAACGAAGAATCTTTCAGGCGTCCAGTCATTCGCATGTGCGACGTCGCGCCGGGACCTGCCCCAAATCGCTACGAACGAGCACCAAAAAAGTGCCCTTCCCAGCGTTCAGTAGCGGAGAGGTCACTTTGCCGCGCGTTTGAAGACGGAGCAGTAACAATCCAAGACGTCGCGGTGACAAATGGCTCCCTTCGGGTTTAGCGCCCCTTGAGGCTTAAAACTCTCACGTGAAAATCGACGCCGCGAAGAAAACACAAAACAGGCGACGCTGTTTTATATCACGAAAAAAAGAGACCCCACGTGAATCTAGCCGACTCTGAAAGGGCCCGGCAGTAACGGAGTCGCGAACAATCCGACCGCCAGCATCACACCCAAGGATGAGGTGAAAGATTTCATCACGAAGACGCCGCCAGAGGCGACGATACTGGTCGACGAAGCCCACCACCACAGCGTCGAGAGTCCGGATTACGAGAGCGTGGTTCCGCTCATCAAAGATCATCCAAACCCAATCGTGGCGCGCACCTTCTCGAACATCTATGTCATGGTGAATCTGAAGCGACCAGTAGTTCCAATGATCAAGGCGATGAACGAGCGGAAGGTCAAAATCGGCCGCCTCTTCCCCACCCTGCGAATTACATGCGACTCACGATCGGTCGAAAAGCGGAGATGGAGGCATTTCTCTCGGCTTGTCGCGAAGTGATGGCCTGAGTCACTCGCAGAGCTACCGCGTTCTGACGAGTTCGAGCACTTTCATCGCCGCATTGTGCCCAGGGATTCCGCTCACCGCGCCACCGCGCTGCGCACTGGAGCCGCAAAAGAAGACGTTCTCATGCCCGGTTTCCACCCCCCAGGTTCCGGCGGTGTCATCGGTGGTGGCGAAAGGAAATGTGGGCGCGTTCTGGAAGATGTTGCCGTGATAGAGCCCTAACGACTCCTCGATATCCACCGGACTCTTGCTCTCGAGACAGAGACTCCCGTCTCGCGCCACGGCGAGACAATCGCGCAGCGGCTCTTCGAACCATTGATCGAGGCTCGCGACGAATCGATTCTCGGCTTCCTGGCGCATCGATTCGTTTTCTTTCGCAAAGAGATTCCACGGCGCATCGAGGCCGAAGAGCGTCATCGTATGGAAGCCTTGCGCGCGCAGTTCCGGCGAGAGAATGCTGTCATCCGTGAGCGTGTGACAATAAACCTCGCAGGGCGTGTGGTCGGGCAACCGCCCGCCGGCGGCCTGCTCGTAACTTCGGTTCATCGCCTCGTAGCCCTCATCGCTGTGAAACGTTCCGCAGAAGGCTTCGCTTCCTGCGAATCGCGCGGCCTTCAGTTTCGGCAACCGTCGCAACAGCATGTTGATCTTAAAGACGGAGCCTTCGTCCGTCGCATCCGGCGCGGAGTTCTCTCGCAGCAATTCCGAAAGCACATTGCGTCCAAAATTCACCAGAATGAAGGGCGCTTCGACCGTCTGCAGGTCGCCATCCACTTCATACTCAACTCCACTTTTTTTCCCGGTCAGATCAAGACCGCGTAGCTGCACGCGCGTGAGCATCTCCGTGCCGCTCGCGCGCGCGGCGCGTTCCAGCTCGGCGGCCACAGCGCCCATTCCCCCTACCGGCACTTTCCATTCGCCCGTCTTGTTCCCGATGAGGTGATAAAGGAAACAACGGTTCTGCAGCAGCGTCGGATCGTGTGGGTGCGTGAAGACGCCGATCTTCGCATCGGTCAGCACGAGGCCGCGCACCAAGTCGTCTGCCAAATAGCGCTCGATCGCGCGGCCTATCGGTTCCTCCGCCAGACTTCGCCAGGCCTCACGCGAAACCTCGTCGCCTTCAAAGCGCTGCTGAAATTCCCTCTTGGAAACGAGTGGCTCTAACATGCTGTCCCACGCCTGCTCCGCGAAAACGCGAGAGAGATGGTAGAAGCGCTTCATCTGCTCGTATTCGGTCTCGCCTCCGGTCAGGTCGCGCACTGACTGGCGATTTTGCTCTTCATCGACATTGCTCAGGAGCAAGCCATCGTGCCGGCCCTCTTTCAAATACGGCGTGAAGGAGCCGGTCGTGCGTCGGCGCAGATCCAGATGCAGATCGAGATCGCGGATGATCTTTTCCGGGAATAAACTAACGAGATACGAATAACGGGAAAGCCGCGCCTCGAAGTCCGGGAACACCTGCTGCGAAGTCGTGGCGCCGCCGATGTAATCGTTCTTCTCCAAAAGCAGCACGCTCAATCCCGCGCGCGCCAAATACGTCGCTGCGACCAATCCATTATGGCCGGCTCCGAGAATGACTACGTCATATTTCGCCTTCATAGATCAGCAACCACTGCCTCGCACAAAGAACGGAAAATTCACGGAGGAATCCTTCGCCCCCATCCGCCTCGTACCCTCGAAATTCGGTGATTCCCAGAAAACAAAGTCTTAAAATCGCGCTCGGCCAGGGATTGCCTATCGTAAGCAGCATGAGCATCCGGCAAACGTTCCTCGTCATCCTGCTCGCCTCCGCGATCGCAGGCGGGACCGTTTATTTCACTCGCGTGCTGCTTTCGCCGGTAGACCGGCCCACCGTTCCATGGGTGAAATACGTCCATCCCAACATCGCCAAACTCAAGGAAGCTCAGCGTTTGACGGACGACGATAAACTACCGGAAGCGCGAGAGATCTTGGTGGGCGCTCTAACGAGTGCGCCCCGCTCTCCCGTGACACGCGAACTCCGCGATCTGTTGGGCGAAGTAAACACGCGACTGTTCCTCCAGAAGCAAACGTCTCCGCGGAAAATCGAATACACGGTCGCCTCGGGCGACGCGCTCTCATCCATCGCGCGCAAACTTAAATCCAGCGCCGATGCGATTATGCGAATCAATGAGCTCGATTCCACCTTGATCCGCCCAGGCGACAAGCTCTTCGTTCCGCAGCTCGACTTTACCATTACGGTTGATCTCCCACGGGGCCGCGTCGTGGTCCACGATGGCCATGGCTTCTTTACGCAGTACCCGATCGCGTCGGTGGATCTACCGAAAACACGCGCCGCCAAGGTCGAGACCCGGGTGACTGCCAAATCCTTTTGGGAAAACGGCCGACCAGTTGCACGTCGACGCCGCGGCAAAGAGGAGGGCGGCAACCCTTGGATCTACCTGCATCGTTCGGGCTACGTTCTGTACGGTGTAGAAGAGAGCGGCGAAACGAGCGATCGCGCGATCCACATCGATGGCGAACAAGCGGATTCCGATGCCGATTCCTCCCCAACCGATCGGCCTCCCCACGGTATCGCGATGTTAAAGCGTGATATTTCCGAACTCGAACTGCTCTTGAAAAAGGGGACGCCTGTTACGGTCATTCTCGATCGAGACTAGTGGTTCATTCTCAAGTAACTCTACGCTCGACTTCCTACTTGGACTGCCAGCTATATTGTCTTCGTGAAGGCAAGCTGGCGAGTCTTGATCATAGTGACGCTCCTGTGGCTATCGCCGCTTCAAGCTGCAGACTACTCAGTCCCTCCCATTGTTTCGCGCATTTCGCGAGAGCCAGTAGCTTCCAGCGCGTTGGTCTCCGTAGGTTACAGTAAGCGTCTGCACGCTCTTGAGATCGAGTTCCTCGATGGTTCCATTTATCGGTATCTCGACGTGCCTCGTTCCCGCCACGAGAACCTGATGGCGGCGGAATCGAAGGCGGGTTACTACAATCACTATCTGCGCGGAAAGTATCGTTGCCTGCGGGTCAAACAGCGGCGTCCACGATGAAGCCAGGACACAGGGGGCATCAAAGCTTCGTCCTAACCCCGGAAGAGAAAAAGATCATCGCGTGCGTCCTCGCCGCGCTGCTCCTCGGACTGGCAACCAAACACTACCGGGCATCGCATCCACGCCTTCCCGTTCCTCCGACCGCGCAGGAACAACGAGCCGCCAAGCTGGCCCAGCGCACGGAGGCCGCGAAAGCCCGCTCAACTCGCACCGCAGAACGAGCTGCGCGTCCCACTCCAAGCCCCAGCGAGACAGATGACGATGAGTGAAAATCGCCTTCGCGATCTATCCCGCGGCAACGCGCGGCGGTCGGCTCATCACCATCATCGCGCCACGTCCCAGGACCGCGGCCAATACTAAAGCCGCGCCCACAATGGCCCATGGTCCGGGTCGTTCTCCCAGCGCCAGCATCACCCACAACGGATTCAGAACCGGCTCAAGTAACGGAATTAGGGTGGCTTCCAGCGCGGTGACTTGTTTGATCGCGATGCCATAGAGAACATACGGCAAACCGAGTTGCACGGTCCCAAGCACTAGTAATCTCCATCCATCCCCCGCACCAAGCGAAGGTGCACCGAGCATGGAAGGCGCGCCTGCGACAGCGACAATAATGTTTCCGAGGATGATCGCCGTCACCGGAGACGCCGCCTTTTCTTTGCGCAGAAAAATTGCCACCGAGGCAAATGCGAGGCCGCTGCCCAGCGCCACAATGTTTCCCCAGAACCCGGAGACCGTGAGCCGGTCCATAAAGAAGAGTGCGATGCCGCCCAACGCCACCGCGATGACCAACAAGTCAATCCGCAGCGCGCGCTCATTCAGATACCAGCGTCCGATGATCGCCACATAAATCGGCGCCGTGTACTGCAGAAAAATCGCGTTAGCAGCCGTCGTCATTCGCGTGGCGAAAACGAACAGCACCACCGTGAGCGCATAGCCAACCGCTCCGCCGATCTGCGCGACTGAGAAAGTAAACTTCGGCCGGCCCACGAACGCCAGCATGAGTGGGATTGCGATCGCGCTGCGCGCTCCCGCGACCGCCATCGGCGGCCAATCGATCGACTTAATTAAAACGCCGCCCAAGCTCCAGCAGAGCGCCGCGAGCAGGAGAAGGAATGGCGGCAGAAAGCGCGGCGGCATGCTACTTCACACGCTCGCCGGAATCGGTGCGGAAAAATTCGTTCAACTCTCCGTGCGGCATCGCGTCCGCAAATCCATCGAAACTCCCGTTTTCCGCCAGACCCCTCGCGGCTCGGAAAAATCCGCCCCAAGCTGCGCGCGCCAAAGCGCCGCCGACGCTAACTCGTCGCACGCCCATTTCCGCCACTCCAGCAATCGTTAGACCGCCCGGTCCGCTAATCAGCACATTGACCGGCTTGGGCGCGACGGCCTCGACTACCGCAACCACCTCTTCGACCGTGTCGATTCCCGGAGCATAAAGACAATCCGCACCGGCTTCTGCATAAGACACCAAACGCCGAATCACATCATCGAGATCATCTTTGCCCACGAGGAAGCATTCCGCGCGACCCACCAGCATCACGCCACTGTCACCAATCGCCTCCCGCGCCGCTCGTATCCGCTCCACCGCATGCGGGATGTCGTAGAGAGGCGCGTCCTTTCGTCCCGTCGAATCTTCAATCGAAAGCCCAGCCACGCCGGTCGCCACGCAGAGCCGCACGTTCTCCGCCAATTGCCCCGGATCATCCGTAAAGCCATTCTCAAAATCCGCATTGATCGGCAGATCGCTCGCCTCCACCAGTTCCCGGATGTGCGCCAGCATCACATCTCTCGGCACCGCGTTATCCGGCAGCCCACGAGAGAAAGCATATCCGGCCGAGCTGGTCGCCAAGGCCTTGAATCCAAGGTGCTGCAAGTAGCGCGCGCTCCCGATATCCCAAGGATTGGGTAAAACAAAGCAGCCCGTCGCGTGCAACGAACGGAATGCGTCTCGGCGTTCAGAAATCGTTGGCATAAGGCCGGAAGCGTAGCGACTGAAAGCAACGTTGTCGCGTCCCATGAGAGCCTGCGCGCGGCAGCATTGCAGAGGCGGGTGGACCGTTGAACGTTTCCCTCTTCCCCAAAAAAGATGAAGTTCCTCCTCACCAACGACGACGGCATCGAAGCCGAAGGGCTGAACGCCCTAACGAACGCAGCCAAAACCGTGGGCGATCCCATCATCGTCGCGCCCGCAGGCCCGCAATCCGGCGTCAGCCACGCCGTCACCTGGCAGGAGGGCGTGCGCATCGAGCCGCGCGGCGACAAGCGTTTCGCTATCCACGGCACCCCAGCCGATTGCGTCCGCCTCGGCCTTCTCCATCTCGTCCCGGA
>JBDUAH010000088.1:0-8599 GCA_040004745.1 Chthoniobacterales bacterium
GTCTCCTCGTGATTAATCGCGGCGAGCGCTCGTTTGGCGTCCGCGTCATCGGTCCGCGCTTGCAAGGCCACGATTCCCTGTCCCCCAGCCGGCAAAAAATCCGCCGTCGGCAAGATCGTCGTGTGCAACACATGACTCTCAAAGTGCACCGCCCCGCGCCCGCAATCGTATCCCAGCCGCTCCAATCCCGCGCGCGCCAAAATGATTCCCGACCACTCGTTAGCCGATAATTTTCGCAGTCGCGTCGGAACATTCCCGCGCAAATCCACCACCTCAAGATCAGGGCGTATCCGACGGAGTTGAAACTGCCGCCGAACACTCCCAGTCGCCACCGTCGCGCCTTTCGTCAATGCCTCCAAACCGCCGGCCATCTTGGAAATCAAAACGTCCTCCATCGCGGCTCGAGGCAAAGCGGCGCAAACTTCCAATCCCGAGGTGATCTCGCTCGGCAAATCCTTCGCGCTATGGACCGCGACATCGATGCGCCCATCCAAAAGCGCCTGTTCGATTTCCGCTGTGAACATTCCCTTCCGTCCCTGTGGCACCAGTCGCTCGTTAGGCGGACGGAGTGTCCCTTCATCGCCGCTCGTGCGGATGATCTCGATCGCAATCTCCAACTCCGGAAATTCCTTCCGCAGCGCAGCCTCCACCATCGCAGTCTGCGCCCGCGCCAGATCGCTTCCCCGAGTTCCGAGCACGATCCGCGGCGAATCCCGCGGTGGGACATTCCCGCTCACGATTCCGACGCGCGGATCGGATGAGCATCCGGAATTTCGCGCCGATCCTTCACCTCATCCGGGCGTAAGTTTCGCCGCGCGCCGCCCAGCCAATCGGCGAACTCCCTGACGTGCTGCGCGATGATTTCTTCCGCTGCCTGCACTTGCCGCCGGCGCTGCGCGAGCGATTGCGCGGCGATCGATTGCAAGGAATCGATGTCGTAAAGGAAGACGCCTTCCATCTCGTTCACATCAGGAGCGACATCGCGCGGCACGGCGATATCGATAATAAACAGCGGACGATCCCATCGACCCTCCAGGATCGGGGCCAGCGTTTCACGCGTCAGCAGCGGTTCACTAGCCGCAGTGGACGTGATCAGAATATCGATCTCCTGACATTGCGGAATCCAATCGCCGAAGGGCACGGCGCGTCCGCCCACGGCCGCCGCCAATTGCTCAGCCCGCTCGCCGCAGCGGTTGGACACCCGCAAATCTTTCACGCCACGCGATGCGAGGGCGCGGGCCGTTTTCTCGCTCGTGTCTCCCGCGCCTAAGACGAGCACCTTGCGCTGATTTAATTCGCCGAAAATTTTGCCAGCTAATTCCACCGCCACGGAGCCGACAGAAACTGCTCCACGCGTGATGTCGGTATGCGTTCGGACTTGTTTCGAAACGCGAAAGGCGCGCTGAAAAAGCCGGTGCAGATAAGGTCCCGCGCCGCCGTTCTCGCGCGCCGCTGCGTATGCTTGCTTCGCCTGGCCGAGCACTTCCGTTTCGCCCACCACCATGGAATCGAGCCCGCTCGCCACGCGGAAAAGATGCTGCACACACTCTTCGCCTTCGTGACGATAAAAAGATGCGGTGTCGTCTATTTCGGTGGTCAATTCGGACGCGGCGAGGCGGCGCGCGACGGTCTGGGTGTCGATTGCGCCCTCCGCGACCGCATAGACTTCCACGCGATTACAGGTGGAAAGAAGCAACGCCTCGCGGCAACCGGTTGCGCTCCGAAGGCCGGCTTCGAGTTCGCTCTTCCGGGCGTAGCGCTCCCGCGTTTCCACGCTCGCAGTATGATGGCTCAGCCCGACGCAAAACAGTTTCATGCGGGTCAGACTGGCCCCCGTTGCGAAACGAATGTGATGCCCCACAGGAGGGAGACCGCCGCCGTGAAAGCAAATACGCAAAGCGCAGCCACATGGCGCGGCGCCAGACGAAACAAGCGAGGTCCCTGAAGAATCGCGCCGTAGAAAACCCAGATCGCAATCGCACAAGCCATCTTCACCCGGGGCAACGGCTGGCCCGTGAAAAACCCGCTAACGAGGCCAGCCGTATAAAGTCCAAAGCCGAGCCAAAGCAGGCGCAAGATCGCGGCGTACAGATCAGTCAGCGGCGGCAGATGGTGAAAAACAGAATGCAATTGGTGCGTCTTCAATTGTCGCTCTTGCAGCAAGTACATCAGCCCCGCGATGCAGGCCAGCGCGAATGCCCCGTAGGCAACGATCGACATCGAGGCGTGAAACTCCAGCCAACTATTTACCTCCATCTTCGGCGTCCGTGGACGATCAATCGGCGCGAGCAGGGCGAACGTCTGGACGAACAAGACCAGCGGCGCCGTGAAAGCTCCCATAAGCGAAAGTCGATACGTGGGCCCAACTACCATGTAGATCAGCGCTACCGACCACGCCATGAAGATGAAAACCTCGAACATGTTCGTCAGCGGGCAACGCCCGAGAGCGTGCCCGCGCACCGCCAGGAAAACCGTCTGCAACGCAAATCCCGCCATGATTGCAAAAAAACTAGAACGCCCTGGACGGAACGTACGCGTCTTCAGCAATAGCGCAGTGCGAACGACCGCGAGCAGGAAGCAAAAGGTGGAGGCAATGAGTAGCAGGCGATCCATGGAGCGCGCTCAGTGTAAAAGTGCGGCCTTCCCTTGGCAAACCTAGTGCCAAAACGCTGACGCGCGCGTGATCGGCTATCGCACTAATTAATCGTGACGACAGTGCCGACCGGAATCTCAGAGAAAAGCTTTGCCGCCACGTCGGCCGGCAAGCGGATGCAACCGTGAGACGCGGGATAATTCGGAACGCTTCCCGCGTGCATGCCGAAGTCGAGGCAGTTCAAGCGCATGAAATAAGGCATGGCCACGTGATACAGCGTGGACACGTGGTCTTTGTTCTTGTCCGTCACGACATACTCGCCCGCCGGTGTATCGAAACCCTTTCGTCCAGTTGAAACCGAGGTCTGCAGGATGGAGATGCCATCCTTGATGACCGACGCCTTCTGCGTGGCCAGGGAAATTTCCACGCGCAGCGCCTCGCGCGACGGGCCCCGGCCCAGCAAAATCTGCACCGCCGTCGTCTGCTTGGCGTGCGCGGCGAAGTAGAGCGCCAGCATTTTGTAGCGCTTGGTCTGGCGGAAGCGCTCGGCGCCAGCCTCGATGAGCGCGCGCACATATTCGCTCTTCCCCAAGCCCGCCGCCAACATGAGCACGGTGACGTCCTCATCGCCGCGCACGTAGTCACGCAGGAATTGAGACGAAAGAAGCTTCACGAACTCCTTCTCGCTTGGCTTCGGCAGCGTGGTGTTTGGATCGGCGCCAGCCGCCAGGAGTTGGCGGAAGGTTTCCGTGTCGTCTTGCACAATGGATTGCGCCAGCCACGGGACGGTCGTGCTGTCGTCCGCCGTCGGAGCAAGGCGATGTTTGCAGAGAAGGATGCGAGCCAAATCGGAGTCGTTAGACTTCAATGCGACATCCAACGCGCGCCGCGTGCGCGGCGTCCACTCCAGTTCATCGTCGAGCCGATAAAGGATCGACTTGATCAATCGGACATCGCCGCTGTCAAAAGCCATCGCCAGCAAATCGCGACCGTCCGCGGTCGGCTTGTCCACTTCCGTGAGGTGCGGGAGGAGGAGATCGAGCGCGTCCGTCTGACCGGCGGCCACGGCGTAATGTGCGGCCGAAAGCCCTCCCTTATCGGTCGTTTCCGGCGAGTGTGAGCGAGTCAGCAATGCGCCTAAAAGCTCCACGTTTCCTTGAATCGCGGCGAGCATGAGCGGCGTGCGACCCGCCTCGTCAGCCGCATCGACACTCGCGCCCAGCGTAAGCAGGCGGTCGACCGTGGCGCGATCGCGTTTCACCAACGCCACCGCGAGTGGCGTCCGCCCTTCGGCATCCCGGGCGTCAACGTCCAGCCCTTGATTCAGGGCGAATTCCAAAGACGCCGGATTCCCCGCCGCGACCGCGCGCACAATCGCATCGGGCGCTACCTCGGTGCGGGCATCGCGCACCGGAGTCAGCCCGGTGGGATGGAAAACCATCGCCCCTGTCAGAGCGGTGGCCGCCAGCAGGCGAATCCGGGAGAAAGGCATAGGCAACGAGGAGTGTGTGGACATCGCGGCGTTTCCGTCAAGAGGAACTGCGCTTTTCGATTAATTTGGAATCGGCACCGCTCCGAGGGTGCGGCGACCAGCGAAAAGCTGCGCGAAAATCCTGACCGCTGGGCCTGACTGGGCTCGAACCAGTGACCCTGCGCTTATCAAGCGCATGCTCTAACCAACTGAGCTACAGGCCCGGACGTTCCGCGGTGGAAAACCAGTGGAACAGGACAAGACCTTTAACATGGTCAAACTTCCGCGCAATACGAAATCGGTCACCCTCAGAGCGCAGGATTTATTACCGCGCTCAGGCTCACCTCGCCGCCGACCTCCTCCGCGCAAGCAGCCAATAAATCCCCAGCCCCGCGAGCACTCCGGCCGAATCGATCATCACATCAATCGGCGAACCGGTTCGCGAACCAACGAATGTTTGATGCCACTCGTCGAGGGCAGCGTTCGCGGTGCATAAGAGCCAGATCGAAAGCGCATGGCGGGTCGTTATTTTTGCGACCCCGTGGAGAAAAGCGCGGGCAAGGAATCCGGCCAGAATCGCGTATTCCGTCACGTGTGCGCCTTTTCGCACAATGAGCTGCACCTTGGCAATCGCCGCTGGCGTTAGATCGGGAATGAGCCAGCGCATGAAAGGCCCGATGATCCGCGAGGTGTGCTCCGCTGACATCAGATCGGTGGACGCGACGAAAATCACCAGCAGCCAAACAACGAGAGGCAGCCAGTAGAGAGTGAAATTGCGGAGATTCTTGTTCAAGCGGAGCCGGCAGTTTCGCTGCGACGCGTCGCATTGACAAAGCCTTTGGTGCCCCCCGCGTTGCAATCGTCGGGCGCACTCCTACTTTCCCCGACCGTGCCGTCGTCACTCGCGCCACTGACTTTCATTCCGCTTTTCAAAGAGCGAATTTGGGGTGGACGTCGTCTCGAAACACTCTTTGGCAAAGGGTTGCCACCGGGCGCCTGCATCGGTGAATCCTGGGAGATCGTTGACCGTCCGGATGATCAAAGTGTCGTGCGCGAGGGGCGTTTGTGCGGACGAACCTTGCACCACCTGTGGGAGAATCACCGCGCGGAGATCTTCGGCGAAATGGAGGACGCGCCGCGCTTCCCCCTCTTCCTCAAGCTCCTCGATGCTGAAGAAAAGCTCTCTGTCCAGGTGCATCCGCCAGCGGACCTCGCGGCGGAGTTAGGCGGCGAGCCAAAAACGGAATGCTGGTATGTGGCGCACGCCGAGCCAACGGCCGAACTCTACGTGGGCCTGAAGAAGGGAAGTTCCCGCGCCGATTTCGAGGCCGCTTTGGCCAAAGGAACAGCGCAGGAACAGCTCCACCGCATTCCAGTGAGTGCGGGCGACGCCATGTTTCTTCCTAGCGGCCGCGTCCACGCCATTGGCGCGGGCAACGTGTTGGTGGAGGTCCAGCAAAATAGCGACACAACATACCGGGTTTTCGATTGGAACCGGGTAGACAGCAAGGGTAGTCCCCGCACCCTTCACATCCAGGAGTCGCTGCGCTCGATTGACTTTGACGATTACGAACCGGAACTCGTCGAGCACGGGGGAGAATTGCTCGTAGCCGATCCGCTCTTCACGCTTGAAGAATGGTCACTGACAGAAGAACGCCCCGTCTCCGAAAGAGGGATATTCGCCATCGTGACTTGCCTCTCCGGCGCAGTTCGGTGCGCAGGCGTAGAATTAACTCCGGGCAACTTCTTCCTGGTTCCGGCGTCCCTTCAGGATCGCGCGCTCAGCGCCTCGGCAGCAGGCACGGCGCTGCTCCGGATCACAGCCGGCCGTTGAAGGCTATGTCTCGCGAGACGTAGGTGCCGGTGACCTGTTGATTCGGCCGGAATCTGCTGATTTCCTCGACGCCGCCCACCTTCCAGCCACCGTCCTCCGCGATGAGGCTGTAGAGAAAAACACGTGCGGAGCCATCGCCGGCGAAGAAAAATACCTGCACTAGCGCGGTGCTTCCTTCCGTTCTCACCGAGCCGAACTCGACCCGTTGCGCGTTGGCCATCTCGGCGTAATTCCGTCGCACCATGGCTTCGAACTGCGGCAGCGTGAATTTGTGTTGCACGCCAGTGCTCGCCTGACGGTAAGCGGAAGTGAAATCGTCCGCTCGGAAAGCGGCCAACTGATCATTCACGACCGCGAACAGTTCATGCGGCGCGGGCGCCACGACATGGTCCCGCAGCCGAGCCGTGATCAAAAACGCCACTCCGCAGAGCGAAAAGAAAAACAGGAGCAGCGTAGCTTTGGTGAAGCGATTCATCGAGAGCGGGAGCGATCCTATCATGGTCGTCAACCGCTCCCGGCAAGGCGTCGGAGGTACGGATAGGAATAAATGCCCGTGCCATGGCCATCACCCCACACCGGCTGCACCGCGTAGCCGCCCACCAGTTGCCAACTACGCAGCTCAAAACTCTGCGACGTGTAGCTCACATCCGGACGCGTCAGGTTGCCGAGAACATCCGGCTCCCCGCCACAACTGGCACACGGACACGCCAGCCGCAGTCGCCGGATCGGCAGATACGATTCCGAGCCGTCATTCCACGAAATCGCGAACTCGTCGCCAATCAGATGCAGGTTCAGCGGTTCCAAGCGGCCGGTTGTCGGTTTCGCGTCCATTATCTTCCTCCAAAAATTGCGGTGCCGACGCGAACAAAGGTAGCGCCTTCCTCGATCGCGACCGCGAAATCATTGCTCATGCCCATGGAAAGTTGCGGCAGCCGGACCGCAAATTCATTCTCTAGAGCGTCGCGCAGTTCTCGCAGCATGACAAAGTATCGTCGCGAATCTTCTGCTGCCGGCGCCAGCGGAGGAATCGTCATCAGTCCTTCAATTTCCAGCCGTCCCAGCGCCAGCAGTGTCTCCATTTCCGCGCGCAGATTATCAGGCGCGAAGCCGAGTTTGCTCCCCTCGCCCGCCACGTTCACCTCCAGCAGCACCCGCGGCCGCACGCCTTCTTCCTCCGCAATGCGGTCGATATCCTGCGCCAGTGCGAGCGAGTCCACGCTGTGAAACAGCTCAAACAACGGCAGGGCGTGACGAATCTTGTTCTTCTGCAGGTGTCCGATGAAATGCCACCGCACCGCCGAAGGCAGAAGCGGAATCTTGGCCCGCGCCTCTTGCACCCTGCTCTCGCCAAAGATCTCCTGTCCTTCGTCAAAAATCGCGCGCACCTTATCGGCGTCCTGCTTTTTGGAGACCGCGATGAGTAGCACTTCAGCAGGATCCCGATTGGCGCGCTGAACCGCAGCCGCCACTTCGGCACGCACTCGCGATAGGTTCTCGCCGATCTGATTCATATTCTGCTTCCAGCCCTAATGCGCGACGCCGTTCGGACTAACAATGCTCGGTCATTAGCTTTTGTCTTGCCCCTTTTAGCCCTGGTTTCCGGCCTCCGGCCAACGGCAGTCAAGCACTGAAATTAGCGGAACAATTTCATGATCAAATCGTCTTCCGCGGCCTTCCGCGACATTGATATGGCGACCTTCACGCTTCTCGGCGTCGATGGCAGCGTGTATGATACCTCATCTCTACAAAAAAGCGGCGATGTCCCCACCGAGCATCGCCGCCTTTTCTTTCTGCTGAAAGAAGACCTCTTTTAGCTCTGCTTCTTCTCTCCCGTATTTTTCGTTTTGCAGGCGGAATTCCAAGCCGCAAATTGTTTCTTCGAGAGGATGCTTTTGGCGCTGCTCTCCATCTTCGCCATACTCTCCTTCGTGCAGCCGGCCTTGTCGCAGTCCGCGGCGAGCGTTTCCATCTTCGTTTTCTGGTCTGCCGTCAGGTCGAGGCTAGCGAAGGTCGCCGCGCAAGCGGCCTTGTCGTTCTTTGCGTGCTGCGCGCAGCACGCCTTGTCACCTGCAAAAGCAGATCCGGCTACGAGGAGACCGACTGCGACAATAGCTAAGGCTTTGGATTTCATAATCCTCTGAGACAGCGAAGCCGTCAGCCTGTTCAAACTTCAATCCGCTTGGAATTGCAACGTTCCGTCTACCGCTTCCACTCGGATCGTTTGCCCCTCGCGGAATTTGCCTTCCAGAATGTCCATGCTCAGCGGATCGAGGATCTGCTTCTGGATCGCACGTTTCAGCGGTCGCGCCCCATAAACGGGGTCGTAACCGGCTTGGGCCACCATCGCCTTCGCGGCGTCGCTCAATTCCAGCGTGATCTTCTGATTCTCCAACCGCCGCACCAGCCGCTTTAGTTGAATCTCAACAATCTGCTTCAGCTCTTCATCGTCCAGGCGGTCGAAGATGATGATCTCATCTACACGGTTTAGGAATTCCGGCCGGAAGTGCCCGCGCAACGCTTCCATCACCAGCGGGGAATGTTTCTCCCGATCCCATTCTTCGGTGATGAACTGCGAACCGATATTCGAAGTCATGATGATGACCGTGTTTTTGAAATCGACCGTCCTCCCCTGCCCGTCGGTGATCCGGCCGTCATCCAGCACCTGGAGCAGGACGTTAAAGACATCGTGGTGCGCCTTTTC
>JBDUAH010000089.1:0-8497 GCA_040004745.1 Chthoniobacterales bacterium
TGAGCAGGTTGCCATTGTTCGGATCGAGAAAGGCGATGTTGTTGGAACTGAAGCCAGCCGCGAGGATGGAGCCGTCGCTGGCGAAGGCTAACTGCTCCACGAAGTTGAGGGAGGCGCTGTTGTGGAACGTGCCCACCGAAGTTCCCGTGAGCGTGAAACGGTGGATATCGTCATTGGCGGAGGAGGAGCCCACAAGGATGCCGCCTTGGTGAGCGAGGATGGAGAACGGGGACGGCGCCAGACCGGTCGTCGGGAAGTTGCCGAGCAACGCACCCGAGGTGTCGTACATAACGATGGCGTTACCCGGCGCGCCGTTGTTCGTTCCCGCGTTAGTCACGTAAACCGTGCTGCCGACCAACGCCATCCCGCGGACGTTGTCGAGCCCGGTGATTGCGCCGAGAAAATTGCCCGAGAAATCGTAGCGCGCGACGCGATCGCCGATTTGCTCGGAGACCCAAATCTCGCTGCCCACCTGGAGCGCGTGGACAGGCGTGGCGCCGGCGGCGAGCGCGAACATATTGGAGGTGAGCACGCTGCCGTTCATCGGATCAAAGGCGACGAGCCGATTGTTCGTGCTATCCGGCATGAGGATGACGCCCTGAGCGGAAGCGCGGAAGGCGCTGGCGATGAGGAGCAGCGAAGCGGCGAGAAGAAGGGTAAGTTTTTTCATATGCGAGAAATATCTTTTATCCCAAAAACCCAGCGAAACCGCAATGCTTAACGGGAGAAGGGAGACTGGGTTCGGTGATCGCTGGGGGCGCGTGACCTGCTTCAGCTGAGTGAAAAATAAGGGTGATTCCTGCGTTGGACGTTAGTCTCTGAGCGTTGACCTTGCGCAGTGTCTCCCCTGCGCTCGCTCCTTGTCGTTCTAGCGGTGTGGGCGGTGATTTACCTGCCCGGCTTGGGCACGCTCGAAATTAAGGGTGAGGAGGGCCGGCGCATCCTACCCGCAGTGACGATGCTGGAAACGGGCAACTATCTCGTCCCTTTCGTCGGGAGCGATCCCTACTTCACCAAGCCGCCGTTGATCAACTGGTTGGTGGCCGCTTCCTTCCAGATCACCGGCCGGCGGAGCGAGTGGTCTGCCCGTTTGCCCTCCGCACTTTGCGTCCTCGCGGTGGCGCTCGCATTTATCGCGGTCGCGCGCCGATCGCTCGGAGCGAAGGGTTCGCTCATCGCCGCGCTCGTTTGGATGACGAACTTCGGCATCCTGGAGAAGGGGAGGCTGATCGAACTGGAAGCGCTCTATGTTTCGCTCACCGGCCTTGCTTTCATCTGTTGGCTCAGTTGGTGGCAGGAACAGCGCTCGCGCTGGCTGACGTGGACCGTGCCGTGGATTTTTCTGGG
The DNA here is from genome assembly GCA_040004745.1 of Chthoniobacterales bacterium. Classification (GTDB taxonomy): domain Bacteria; phylum Verrucomicrobiota; class Verrucomicrobiia; order Chthoniobacterales; family UBA10450; genus JACCTI01. The sequence goes on from JBDUAH010000089.1 coordinate 1,348, forward strand.
GCTGGGAATCCTGGCGAAAGGGCCATTGCATCTGGTGTTCTTTTACGCGGTTTTGATCGGAGTGCTTTTTCACACCCGACGCCTCGGAGCGCTCCTTCATCCCGCGCACTTCATCGGGATTCTCATCATGCTCGGCATCTTCGCGGCCTGGGCGATCCCGTGCCTGCAGATGATGGCGACGAACGATGTCGCGCACACCTGGACGCGACAATTCTCCGGACGGCTGAGTGGGGAAGACTTCAAGTTCGCAGGCTGGATTTTGAATATCCCCCGCGGCTTGGGATATTTTTTGCCGTGGACGCTGCTTTTTTTGTTCGTTAGGCGGGAGCGGACGGGCGACGGAGAAGAAAACGTTTCCATCGGCTTGGCTTGGGGCATCGGCGTGTCATTCCTCGCAGTCAGCCTCCTCCCCGGATCGCTCGCGCGTTATACTATGCCGCTCCTCGCACCGGCCTGCCGGCTAGTGGCGTCTCTGCTTGCCAGCGCATGGGTGGAATTTCCGCGCTGGCTACGTTTGCGCTGGCCAGCAGCTTTGCCATTCGAGCTGCGTTGGCCGGCACTAATCACTTCGCTGACTTGCGCCGCGATCCTGATTTACGCCGTGGCGCTCATGCCGATGCTGCGTTCTCGCGAGAAAATCCGGAATATCGCGGCAGAAATCAACGCCGCCTTGCCGGCAGGCGAAGCGCTCTACGCGGTCGATCCCGATTACCAACCGTTTCTCTTCTATGTGCGGGGACCGATCCTTTATTGCCAGCAAGTGAAAGACATTCCCGCCACGGCGCGTTTTCTTTTGCTACAGCCAAAGGACGAAGGAGAGGCTCTGGAGAGCCGGCAGTGGATGCCTCGGCACGCGGCGACGCTCCTGCGTTTGCGGGATTACCGGAAAAAAGAGGTAATTCTGCTCGGCCTTCGGTAGTGGCCGGTGCCCGGGAAATATCCCGCGCCAGTTTGACTTCAGCGCAATCGTTAGCATGCTAACCATCTTATGCCGGAAGGTGAAATCGAGCGCCTGGGTCTGTTGCTGAGTGAGACGGCTCGAGGCTGGCGCACACAACTGGATCATCGCTTGCGTCCGCTCGGCTTGAGCATGGGCAAATGGACCACGCTGGCTCACTTGGCGCGCGGAGGCGACAAGCGGACGCAAAAAGAAATCGCAGCCCTGGTGGGAATCGAAGAACCGACGCTCGCCGGGATTCTCGACCGGCTGGAACACGATGGTTGGGTGAAGCGGAAGTGCTCCACCGCAGATCGGCGCTGCAAAACTGTGCACCTGCAGAAACGGTCGGTCGCAGTTCTGGACCAAATATTTCACACCGCGCAAGAATTGCGACACGAGCTGCTGGCCAATATTCCGCAGCGGGATCTGGAAACTTGTGCGCGCGTGCTGAGGCACATTCGGAACCGAACCGACGGCGAAAACATTCAACCCAAGACCGCTGCGCCCCTGATTGCGGACGATAGTCTTTAAGCATGACCACGATGACGCGAACCAACGTAGCGGCCCGAGGCGATGTTGAGAAAATTGGACGGAGGAGCGGGCGTAAACGGCTGTACTTCATCGGCGGCGGGATTCTCCTGCTGGTCCTCATTCTTTTTTGGCGGGGGCACGGGAAAGATAAGGAGCTGGAAGACCGGCCTCCGCGTCCAGTCGCGGTCGCGAAAGTGACGCAAGAAGACGTGCCGCTTTATGTCGATGAAATCGGAACCTGTGCGGCGTTCGCCAGCGTACAAGTGCAGGCTCAGGTGAGCGGGCGGATTCTCGAGCGGCACGTGCAGGATGGCTCCGATGTGAAAAAAGGCGACCTCCTCTTCACGATCGACCCGCGGCCGTACGAAGCCGCTCTCAATTCCGCGAAAGCCGATCTTGCCCTGGCGCAGGCAAACTTAAAGCGGCAAAAAGTGTTGGAGTCGAAAAACGTGACGGCCACCCAGGAACTCGATACTGCCAGCGCCAGCGCCATGCGCGCAGAAGCGGCGGTGGCGGCGGCACAGGTAAATCTCGATTATTGCTCCATCCGTTCGCCCATCGATGGCCGTGTCGGTCTACGCAATGTGGATGCGGGGAACGTGGTCACACCGGCTAGTCCGCCGCTCCTCACGGTGCAGACGCTCGACCCGATCTACACCGATTTCTCGATCGCGGAGCCGGACATACCACTCGTTAGAAAATATCTCGGCGGCGAGAATTTGAAAGTGGTGACCGATGCCACAGACGACAACGTGCCGCCGCGGACGGGTGAACTCTACTTCATCGATAATGCCGTCCAGCCCGGCGCCGGCACAGTGAAGGCGAGGGCGGTGACGCCGAACCCGGATCGGGCACTCTGGCCTGCGCAATTCGTCCAGGTCCGCCTGATTCTCGATGTCTTGAAAGGCGCCACGCTGGTGCCGAGCAGTGCCGTCCAGATCGGGCAGAATGGTCCGTTCGTTTTCGTCGTGAAAGACGATCTAACGTTGGATTTGCGACAGGTGAAACAAGGCCAGCGGCACGGTGAGCGCGTCGTCATCACCGAGGGCGTGAAGCCCGGAGAGACGGTCGTAACCAGCGGTCAGCTCCAGCTTGCCCCTGGTTCGAAGATCGTCATCAAAGAAGCGACGGACGCGACGGGGAAATCTGTCGCTGTGCCGGCGCAGAAATCTTAGCCGAGCTCCATGTCCCATAACGAGTTCGAGAACGGAGACGACAACGGCAACGCCGTGCCGCCTTCCGTCGAGAACAAGAGTTCGACCGTGCAAAAACTGGTTCAATTCTCGTCTGGTCTCTCTCGTCCCTTCATCCAGCGGCCGGTGATGACGATGCTGCTGACGGCGTCGATCATCGTTCTCGGCGTTCTCTCGTACAACCAACTGGCGGTGAACGATCTCCCGGCGGTCGATTATCCGGTCATCGACGTCCGCGTCTCTTATCCCGGAGCAAATCCCGAGACGATGGCGAACACCGTGGCCACTCCGTTGGAAAAGCAGTTCACGCAGATCCCCGGGATCGAACTCACGACGAGCACGAGCACGCAGGGCAGCACCAATATCACCCTGCAGTTTGATCTTTCGAAGAGCATCGATTCCGCGGCGACGGATGTGCAGGCAGCGATCCAGCGATCGAGTGGGCAGTTGCCGGCCGATCTTCCCAGCCCGCCCACTTTCACGAAGAACAATCCGAACGATCAGCCTGTCTGCTACATCGCCCTAACGAGTGATACGCTGACGGACGGCGATCTTTACAAATACGCCACCTCCGAAGTTTCGCAGCGGATCAATATCCTGCCGGGCGTCTCCGAGGTAAACATTTACGGCGTCAAGCGCGCCATCCGGGTGAAGGCTGACCCCGGAGCGCTCGCCGCGCGCCGGCTCACGCTGGAAGATTTGTCAGCCGCGATTCGCGCCGGCACTTCCTACTCTGGCGCCGGCCAGTTCGATGGCGCGACCAAGACCTTCATCTTGCGCCCGGACGGGCAGATTGCGGACGCGGAAGGTTATCGCAATCTGGTCGTTAGCCGCGGCGCGGATAATTCGCCGGTCTATTTGCGCGACGTGGCCAAAGTCGAGGACAGCGTGCAGGACGAGCGCCTCTCGAGGCACTTTTTTGCGCGTGGTTTTAATCCGCCAGCCTCCACCATCGTGCTCGCGGTTTCGCGCCAGGCAGGAGCGAACGCGGTCGCGGTCGCGCGTTCGATTAACGAGATGGTTCCGCAACTGCGCCGCGAGCTGCCGGGCTCGATTCAACTCATTCCCACCTTCGATCGCTCGCTGTCGATAGTGCATTCGCTGCATGATGTGCAGGTGACGCTGGGAATCGCGTTCGCGCTCGTGGTGCTGGTCATCTTTGTTTTCCTCGGCCGCGCTGCAGACACGCTCATCCCGACGGTCGCGCTGCCGCTTTCGCTTCTGATCACGTTTGCCGCGATGTGGATGCTGAATTTCTCCATCAATAATCTCACGCTGATGGCGTTGACGCTGGCGATCGGGTTCCTCGTCGATGACGCGATCGTCTTTCTCGAGAACGTGGTCCGTCGCGCCGAAGCGGGCGAACCGATCTACAAAGCGACGCTGAACAGCGCCGGCGAAATCTCCTTCACGATTCTGTCGATGACGCTCTCGCTCGCGGCGGTTTTCATTCCGCTCGTCTTCATGCCGGGGTTGCTCGGGCGGATTTTCCGAGAGTTCGCGATCACGATAATCGTGGCGATCATCGCTTCCGGTGTTGTCTCGCTAACGCTGACGCCGTTGATGTGCTCGCGGATACTCGCGGCGCGTGGACCCGGACACAAGCGGACGTGGATGGAAGGATTCACCGAGCGTTTTTTCCAACCCATTCTGCGATCATACAGCCGGACGCTGGACTGGTTTCTCGATCACGGTTGGTTAGCCGCTCCGATCATGGGGGCGTGCGCAATTGGGGTTTGGTTCTTTTTCACCCATCTGCCATTTACCCTTTTGCCCACGGGCGATAGCGGGGTGGTGCGCGGTTTTTTCATTGTGCCCGAAGGTTCATCGCCAGCGCAGCAGAAGCAGTTGCAGGATAAGTTGGATCCGATTCTGCAGGCCAATCCGGCGGTGGATAAATACTTTACGGTGGCGGGACGAGGTGGTCGCGGCGCGGGAATTTTCACGGTCCTGTTTTTGAAAGATCAAGCGAATCGGCCGCCGATTGAAGAAGTGACGGCGGAGCTGCGGAAGAGCCTGGCCGGCGTTCCTGGCGTGATTCCCACGCTCAATCCACAACCGGTGCTTCGCATCGATGTCGGCGGCAGCGGGAGCAGTTTTGGGCGCTACAGCTACGTCCTGAGTGGACTGGATCCGGACGACGTTTACAAGGCGGCGGAGGCGCTCGGAAAACGGCTGGAGGAATATCCTGGATTCGTGAGTCCGCCACGCGACGATCTTTTCCGCAACACGCCCAACATCGATATCCAGATCGATCGCGACCGCGCCAGCCTCTACGGTATCTCGACCACGAAGCTGCAGAATCTGCTGCGCGCCGCCTACTCGCAGAACTACGTTTACCTCGTTAAACAGGCCGACGATCAATATCAGGTCATCCTCGAGGTCGACGACGTCGGCCGTTCCAGTCCGGAAGATTTGAGCCAGCTTTACGTGAAATCGGATACCACGGGGAAGCTCGTGCCGATGCGCACGATGACGAAATCCGAGACGAAGCTTGGCCTGCAGTCGGTGAATCACATCAACCAGTTCACAAGTGTTACTTTCGGTTTCGATATCAAGCCGGATGTCGCTCTCGGTGACGTGACGAAATTCATCCAAAAAGCTGCGGCGGAAACGCTCCCGGCCAGTGTGAAAGGCGAACTGCAGGGCGAGGGTCTCGTTTTACAGGAACTCTTCAGCGCGCTGCCGTATCTGGTGCTCGCTGCGCTCTTCGTCATGTATGTCATTCTAGGCATTCTCTACGAGAGCTACGTGCACCCGATTACGGTTCTTTCCACCTTGTTCCCGGCGGTCGTGGGTGGCTTGTTCACGCTCTGGCTCTTCAATTCCACGCTCTCGCTTTACTCAGTCATCGGCTTGTTCCTGCTTATGGGTATCGTGAAAAAGAACGGCATCATGATCGTCGATTTCGCGCTCCATCGGCTCGATGAAGGCTATGATTTTCGTTCTGCCATTCATGAGGCCAGCGTGGAGCGTTTCCGACCGATTATCATGACGACGCTGGCGGCTTTGATGGGCGCGGTGCCGCTCGCTCTTGGCTATGGCGCGGATGGCGCATCGCGGCGTCCGCTCGGTTTGGTCATCGTGGGCGGTCTGATTATTTCTCAATTCATCACGCTTTATATCACGCCGGTGATTTATCTCGCGCTGGAGTGGTTCCAGGAAAACGTGCTCGATCGAGTGCCGTTCCTCCGCAGCGGACACATGCACCATGAGGGCGACCTTGCGACTCCTGCGGAACGCCCCGCCGAGGAGCCTGTCGCCGCTACCGGTCGATACTAGAAAAACCGTTTCTGTGAGATCAGCGCGGACGCGCTGCTGCAACCGCGTGAACTGAACGCAGATCAGCCGGCGTTAGTGTTCCGCGCCTTGCAGTTCAGTTAGTTTTTTTTCGGCGCGGTTAAGGTCTGCTCTCCGACCGCTCCCGAGCGCGAGTAGTTTTTTCTGTCGGGCAACGTTCCGCAGGGCGACTTCTAATTCGGCGTGCTGCCTTTGCTCCACTGCTTCGGCAGCGGCGCGGGCTGCTGCCGCCACTTGGTTTTCTCCGGAACGCAGTTGCGCCTCGATCTCCACCACGTGCGTTTCCGATTTCTGTTCGTTCAAGTGCGAGCGCGCTGCTTCCAGGCGCGCCTCGGCCAGTTTTGCTTCCAGGCGCACGACTTTCAGCGCGCGTTCTTCGCTTTCGACTTTTGAGATAATGCCCGCGCGAAACATGCGTTCGCCAGAGTCCGCGTTCCTCTTTGCGCGGGTGACGTCGGCTTCGAGTTTTGCCAGGTCCACCTGCTCGGGCAGTGTCGGCAGGTCAGGTTCGCCATTCGCGCTCCGGCTTGGGATCAGAATCGGCGGCTCGATTTCCAGCGCCTGATTATCGTCCGGGAGAGGGAGAGTCTCGTCCTGCGCCGCCAATGGAGCGCAGGCGACCGAGAGCAGCAATGCGCCAATCCACCACCTCATGGCGGTCAATCTATCAGCGCACTCGCGTTTGGCGATGCCCGCGTTTAGAGCCAACCGCGGCGACGGAACAACACATACGGCAGCACCGCGGAGATCAGCATGACGGAGAGCGCAAAGGGGTATCCGTGCGGCCAACTGAGTTCAGGCAAGACGTGAAAGTTCATTCCGTAAATACCCGCGACGAGTGTCGGCGGGAGGAAGACGAGCGCAGCGACGGAGAGAACTTTAATGATCGCGTTTTGCTCGTTGTTAATCATCCCCAAGGTAGCGTCGAGCAGGAAGCTGACCTTGGAAGAGAGGAAGCTGGCGTGATCGCTCAACGAGTTCAGGTCGCCTGTAACCGTCTTCCAATGCGCGAGCGGCCCATGGATGGTGCCCGACTCTTTGCAGGCCTCGCGAAAGAACGCCACCAGCCGGCTGAAGCTGACCAAACTCTCCCGCGCCCGCGAGACGAGATCGCTGCCCGCGCCGATGCGGCGCAGCACTTCCACAAAATTCCGTTGCCGCGCCTCTCGTTTCTGGCCGCCTACGC
>JBDUAH010000090.1:0-8462 GCA_040004745.1 Chthoniobacterales bacterium
CATCCGGGCCGCGCTGGGCGCCAGCCGGGCGCGGCTGATGCGCCAGCTCTTGACGGAGAGCGTGCTCCTCGGGTTGTGCGGCGGGCTCGCGGGAATGTTGCTGGCGCGCTGGGGACTCGACGCCCTGCTTGCCCTCGCGCCCGCCAGTCTGCCCCGGACGGGCGACATTCACCTCGATCCCGGAGTGCTCGCTTTTTCCCTCCTGCTTAGTGTCGGCACCGGACTCGTCTTCGGCATCGCGCCCGCCTGGCTGGCGGCACGCACGGACATGAATGAAGCGCTGAAGCAGGGTTCGCGTGGAAGCACGGAAGGCGGCGCGCGCGGCAAGTTGCGCAGCGCGTTGGTCGTGCTTGAGGTCACGTGCGCTTTGGTCTTGTTAGGCGGGGCCGGTTTGCTGGGACGGAGCTTCATGCAACTGGCGCACGTCGATCCGGGATTCAACCCGGAGCACGCCACCGTCCTGCGGCTCTCGCTTCCGAAGAAGAAATACGCCGAGCCCGAGCAGCAGAACGCCTTCGCCAATTCCCTCCTCGAGCAGGTGAAGGCACTCCCGGGCGTAGTTGCTGCCGGCATCACCCACTCGATGCCGATCGTGAGCGATTACGTCCTCGGTTTCAATATCGAGGGCCGTCCGCCGATTGCGCCGAGCGATCTGCCTAGCACCAACTACTACTCGGTCACGCCGGATTATTTCAAAGCCATGGGTATCCGGCTGGTGCGCGGACGCCTCTTCACCGCGCAAGACAACGCGCAAACGCCACGCGTCGCCATCATCAACGAAACCCTGGCCCGGCAATTTTTCCCTAACGAGGACCCGATCGGCAGGCGCATGAACATCACCACCGAAGACAAGGATGTCTGGCGCGAGATCGTCGGCATCGTCGGCGACATCAAGCAGTACGGCGCGGACAAGGCGACCTCGGCGCAAGCCTATGAGCCCTTCGCGCAGAACCCGTTCTTTTCCTCCATCAACGTCGTCGTACGCACGAGTGCTTCGTCCGCCGCGCTGCTGGGCGCGTTACGTCCGGCGGTGTATGCGGTCGATAAGGATCAGCCCATCGGCACCATCCGACCGCTCGAAGAAATCGTGTCCGACAGCATTTCGCGGCAGCGTTTTGCCATGGTCTTGCTGACGGTTTTCTCGGTCGTGGCGCTCGTCATTGCCGCGGTCGGCATCTACGGAGTGATGGCTTACAGCGTGGCGCAACGCACGGGCGAGTTCGGCATTCGCATGGCGCTGGGTGCGCAGCAACGAGATGTCTTGCGCCTCGTGCTCGTGCAGGGTGGAAAGCTGATCGGCCTGGGCTTACTCATCGGTCTGGTCGCGACCTTGGCTGCTTCGCGAGCGCTGGGCTCGATCCTTTACAACACCAGCGCGCAAGATCCGCTCACGCTGGGAGCGATCACGCTGCTGCTCGCGGTGGTCGCGCTCGCCGCCTGCCTTCTGCCTGCCAGTCGAGCTACAAAAGTGAACCCCATCGAAGCTCTCCGCGCCGACTAATCCCAACCCCAAATCTTTATGTTAAACGACCTCCGCTACGGCCTCCGCCAACTCCTCAAACATCCCGCCTTCACCATTGTCGCCGTGCTCACGCTCGCGCTGGGGATTGGCGCCAACACCGCCATCTTCAGTGTCGTAAACGCGCTTCTTTTGAAGCCGCTGCCGTTCCCCGCGCCGGACCAGCTCGTGGCCTTCGGCATGACCAATACCCGGCACTCCGACATGAAGGATCAGCTCGGCTCGCTTTCGTATCCGGACTTCTTCGATTTTCGGGAACAGAATCGCACGCTCGCGAATCTCGCAATTTATCGAGATCGATTGTTTGCCCTCACCAGCAACGAGGGCGCGGCGAGCGTGCGCGGGGTGAAGTCGAGTGCGGAATTTTTCGATGTGCTCGGCGTGAAACCGATCCTGGGACGCGCGTTCGCGCGGGAAGATGAAGCGGCGGGGGGCGGGCCGGGCGGGCTCAAGATCGTGCTCGGCTACGATTTCTGGCAGCAGCATTTCGGCGGCGACAAGAATGTGCTCAACCGCACGATCGAGCTCGACCGCCGACCGTATGCCATCATCGGGGTGCTGCCGGCGCACTTCCAATTTCCCATCCAGGCAGACCCGATCGAGTTCTACGTCACGATCGCGGAGGACGCCGCCAATCCCGATGGATCGAAACCGCAAACCGAGCAGCGCGGCAACCACAGCCTGGAGGCGATCGCGCGTTTGAAATCGGGAACATCAATCGCGCAAGCGCAGACGGACTTGGCCACGATCGCGAGCCATCTGGAGCAGCAGTTTCCCGACACGAACACGAATTTCGGCGTCGCTTTCAAAACGCTTCGTGACGAAATGGTCGGCGATGTGCGCACGGCGCTTTACGTCCTCTTCGGGGCGGTCCTGTGCGTCCTCCTGATCGCGAATGCGAACGTCGCCAATCTTCTTCTGGCCCGCGCCTCGGTGCGGGGGAAAGAGATGGCGTTGCGCGCCGCGTTAGGCGCGAGTCGGGCACGAATCGTTAGGCAACTCCTAACCGAGAGCGTGATGCTTTCCGCGCTCGGCGGAATCGGTGGTCTGGTCCTGGCGCAGTGGGGGACGGAAGCTTTGATCAAGACCGTGCCGGAGAACATTCCCCGTATCGCCACGATTCAGCTCGATGGCGCGGTGCTCATTTTCACGCTGCTGGTTTCGCTCGCCACCGGCGTGGTCTTCGGGTTGGTGCCGGCCTGGCAGGCCTCGCGTGTCGACTTGAACACTTCGCTCAAATCTGGCTCGCGTACTGGAGGCGGCGGCGAAGGGAAGGGCCGTTTGCGCAATGGACTGGTCATCGCGGAGGTGGCGCTCGCGCTCGTTTTGCTGATCTGCGCCGGACTCTTGATTCAAAGCTTCGCGCGGCTCGGCCGCGTCTCGCCGGGAATGCGCACCGACCGGCTACTGACCGCGCGCGTGCAATTGCCCGACGTGGGCTATCCGAAGAACGAAAACATCATTCAGTTCTTCGACCAATTCCTTCCACGAGTACGGGCGATTCCGGGCGTGGAATCCGCCAGTGCGATCACGCCGCTCCCGCTCACTGGCAGCAACATGGTGACGACGTTCGATGACGCCGAGCATCCGTTGCCGGAAGGTACACAGCCCGGCGCGCCCGTGCGAATCATCGGGAACGACTACTTCGCGACGATGGGAATTCCACTGAAGCAGGGACGCGTTTTCAATTCCAGTGATCGCTTCGATTCCGCGCAGGTCGTGATCGTGAACGAACGGTTTGCGCAGAAGTTTTTCCCCGGTCAGAACGCACTCGGGAAACGCATTAAACCGGGCTTTTCGGCTGATGATACCGGCGAGAAAATGCGAGAAATCGTGGGCGTGGTCGGCAACGTAAAACACCTCGCGCTCAAGAACGAGGATTCGCCTGAGATGTACCTGTCGCAGGCGCAGATTCCGTTTAACAGCATGTCGCTGGTGGTGCGGACGAGCGTCTCCGATCCCGCCGCACTCACCTCGGCGGTGCGGAAAGAACTGGCGACGATGGATGGTTCGATCCCGCTCACCAGCATTCGCGTTTTCGATGAATACATTTCCCGCTCGCTCGCGCGACCTCGTTTCAACGCGCTCCTGCTTTCCATCTTCGCCGGCACCGCGCTGCTACTCACCGCGATCGGAATCTATGGCGTGATGGCTTACTCGGTCGCGCAGCGGACGAACGAGATCGGCATCCGCATCGCGCTCGGTGCAGAGAAATCGAACATCTTCCGACTCGTGGTCGGCCAGGCCATGATGCTGGTCGCGATCAGCGTGGCGATTGGGTTGGCCGGAGCGTTCGCCGCGACGCGCTTGCTCAACACCATGCTCTACGGCGTCGGCGCTTCCGACCCCGTCACCTTCATCGGCATTGTGGTGTTGGTTTCCGTGGTGGCTTTTCTCGCCGCGTGGCTCCCGGCGCGGCGCGCTTCAAACGTGAACCCGATCACCGCGCTGCGGGCAGAGTAGGGAAATTTCTCCATGAACGATCTCCGTTACGCCTTCCGCCAACTCCTTAAGCATCCTGGCTTCACCCTCGTCGCGATTCTCGCGCTCGCGCTCGGGATTGGTGCCAACACCGCGATCTTCAGTGTGGTCAACGCGGTGCTCCTGCGCCCATTGCCGTATCCGGAGCCGGATCGGCTGGTGCTGATCCGCGAGACCACGACGACGTTTCCGAGCGGTTCGGTCAGTTACCCGAACTTCCTCGATTGGCGGGAAGGCCAGCGTTCATTTACCGACATCACGCTCGCGCGGCGGGAGAGTCAGAATTTTTCCCTCATGGCCGGCGATGCGTCTCCCGAGCGCGTGGGCAGCGGGCGCGTGACCTGGAATTTTCTGTCGGTCTTCGGCATCACACCGCTACTCGGACGCGACCTGACCGAGGCGGATGATGTGCCGGGCGCTGCGCCTGTGGTGCTGATCGGTGAACACCTATGGAAGTCGAAGTTCGGCGCGTCGCAGAAAGTGCTTGGGCAAAGAATCCTCCTGGATGGAGTGGCTAGTGACATTGTGGGTGTGGTGCCGGAGAAGCTCGCCTTCCCACGCCTGGCCGAAGTGTGGGTGCCGATGGCGGATTTGCGGAAAGAGCAGGGCATCATCTCGCGGGGAAATCATCCTGGCTTCTCGGCCGTGGGCCGCTTGAAACCGGGAGTATCGTTGCAGCAAGCCAACGCTGATCTGAATGCGATCGCGGCGGAACTGGAGCGGCGCTTCCCGGACTCGAACGCAACCCGACGCGTGCGCACGGAGGTGCTTTTGGAAGCGGCAGTGGGCGATTACCGGCACAGCCTGGGCCTGCTCCTGGCGGCCGTTGCGTGTGTGCTGCTCATCGCGTGTGCGAACGTGGCCAACCTGCAACTGGCCCGCGCGCTGGCGCGGAGCAAGGAGCTGGCGGTGCGGGCGGCCTTGGGGGCGAGCCGTTGGCAATTGATGCGGCAGATGTTAACCGAAAGCGTCTTGCTGGCGGTGGCGGGAGCAGTCGCAGGTGTCCTCCTCGCGATCTGGAGCCTCGACCTTATTCTGGCGCTCAGCCCGGAGCGGGTAGCGCGTTTCCAGGAAACGCGCATCGACCTTTTGGCGTTGCTCTTTACCGGCGCGGTAGCGGTGGGCGTGGGAATTTTGGTGGGAATCTGGCCAGCCTGGCGGGTTTCGAACACCGCGCAGTTGGCCGTGGTTTTGCATGAAGCGGGTACGCGCGGCGGGAGCGGTGGTTCTCGAAAGCAACGCGCACGAAGTGCCCTCGTCATCACGCAGGTCGCGCTGGCCGTCGTCCTCCTGGCCGGTGCAGGTTTGACCTTGAAAAGCTTTTGGCGGGCGCAAAACGAGCCCCTTAATTTCGATCCGACAAATCTGCTCACGATCGGGATCTCATTGCCTGACACGCGTTACAAAGAAGACGAAAAGCAGGTCGCGTTTTTCAAACAACTGGTCGACCGCGTCCGCGTGCTGCCGGGAGTGGAAGCGGCCGCCATTGGCTCCAATATCCCTTTCGATGACAGCGAATCGGACAGCCCTTTTCACATCGCGGGCACGCCGGAGCCAGTGAAAGGTCAGGAGCCTTCGGCCGAGATTAACATTGTTTCGCCCGACTACTTCCGCGTCCTGGGAATGCCGATCCTGCGCGGGCGCGCCTTCGGACCAGAAGACGTAATGGAAAAGGGCCGTTCGCGTTCCGTCATCATTGATGAAACGCTCGCCCGAAAATTTTTCCCTAACGAGGACCCGATCGGCCGGCAGATCGATGACAACCAAACTTTCGACAAAGAGCCGCCGCCGCTCACCATCGTGGGCGTGGTCCCGCGGACGCGGAACGAAGCGGTCGGAGAGCAAAACCTGGAGATGCTCAAGTTTCACCACATGTATTTCGCCGCCTCGCAATACGCGACGACGGGCAACATGCTGGTGTTGCGAGTGAAGGCCGGTGTCGATCCGTTATCGCTTGTGCCCGCGATTCGGCGGGAAGTGCAAGCCCTCGATCGCGCGCAGCCGTTAGGGACCGTGGCGACGATGGAGGAGAACATCGGGGGCAGTCTGGCGACGCGTCGTCTAACGATGGTCTTGCTCGGTTCGTTTGCTGGCTTGGCGCTGATGTTGGCCAGCCTCGGGTTGTATGGCGTGATGGCGTTAAGCGTGACTCAGCGGACGCGCGAACTCGGTATCCGGATGGCGCTGGGCGCGGCCCGGGCGGATGTCTTCCGGCTGGTTCTGGGGCAGGGGGTGTTGCTGGTCGGGATTGGGCTGGTCGTGGGATTGCTCGGGGCGCTCGCGAGTGGCCGCGCCCTCGCCAGCGTGCTTTACGGCGTCGGCTCGGTCGATATCGTGGCTTTGTTCCTGGCCCTGGTCTCCCTCGCCACCGTGGCCATGCTGGCGTGTTTCGTACCCGCACGCCGTGCGACGCAGGTCGATCCGATGGTCGCGCTGCGCGACGAATGATGGCCTCTCTTTCCCTCTCGGTAGCGACAGTCTGAGAACGGCGTTAAGCTGCTCGTCTATGACGACCGAAGAAGTAGCGAAAAAGTTGGTGGAGCTTTGCCAGAAAGGCGATTCGAAGACGGCTATAGACACGCTTTATGCTCAAAACATCGTCAGCGTAGAACCGCGCCCGATGGGCGACATGCCGGCTGAAGCGAATGGCTTGGACGCGGTCCGCGAGAAATCGAAATGGTGGATGGAGAATCACGAAGTCCATAGCATGGAGGTGAACGGGCCATTCGTGGCGCGGGACACTTTTGTAGTACGTTTCGGTATCGACGTGACCCACAAGCCGTCCGGTAAGCGGATGCAAGGCGGTGAGGTGGGCATCTATACTGTGAAAGATGGCAAAGTGACTCGCGAAGAGTTCCTCCCGCTCATCTGCGACAAGTAAAGCTGGACTCCAGCCGGCGACGCGCCGTCAAAGTGCTGCGCGTCGCAGCGGTTCCGCCTATCACGTTCCCGCGAGGCCGAGGCGTTCTGCGTCGTTTTGTAATGCGCTGATTACACCCACGATCAGTTCTTCCAGCGGCATATCCAGTTCGTCGGCGCCGCGGAGAATATCGTCGCGGTTCACCGCCCGCGCGAAGGCCTTGTCTTTCATCTTCTTTTTCACCGAGCCGACATCGACTTCGCGCATACTCTTCGATGGTCGCACTCGCGCCACGGCCATGACGAAACCGCTCAGCTCATCCACGGCGTAAAGTGTGCGCTCGAGCGGTGTCTCTCGCGGGACGCCCGAGTAATCGGCGTGTGAGAGAATCGCGCGGCAGACTTCCTCGTTCCAGCCGTTCTCGCGCAACCATTCTACGCCTACGAAGGGATGACCTTCCGTCGGCGTCTGCTCCTGGTTTGGGAAACGCTCGTAATCCATGTCGTGGAGCAAGCCGACCGCTTCCCAGAGATCAGCGTCGGCCGACTGCAATTGGGCGAAGTGCCGCATCGAATCTGAGACCGCATAGCAGTGCTTCCGCAGGCTCTCGGATTCGACCCAATCGTGCAAAATAATGAGTGCCCGTTCTGATAGCATATCGGAAGACTTTGAACCGGCTTTGTGCTGTCGCCAAGCGGCAGGACGCGCTCTCGCCGGCCCATGTCGCGGCCGGTGGATGGCAGACTGTTCGTCTGCTCTTTATTCACCCGTTTTCCGGCGCGCTCTCCGCGCCCGATAGATTCGCTTCGTAAGCCAAATCACGAGCGCGAGCGCAAGCACCCAGGGTGCGAAGAACGCGACCGCCACGCCGATCATGCGCAGGCTCCACATCAGCGCGGCGACGCCTTGCATCAACGTGCGACGGATCGTGGCGAAGAGGCCGCTCTCGTCCGAGACGATGCTGGGTTGGCTGTAAACTTGGATGTTGATGTCGGCGGGCGCTGTCTCTTCGTTGACCGTGCCGCGGCGATCCTGGCGTTGCACGCTGACGTCTTTCACTTTGCCGAGCTGATTGAACGAGCTGAGCAAGGCCGCGTAGTTTTTCATCGGGACGCGGAGGGAAACGTTGGCGTATTCCTGGCCGTCGGGATTTTGATTGAAGGTGGAGCTGCGGATCTCGGCGCCGGATTTCACGGCGGTCTCTTTCAAACGCGCGACCTTCTCGGCGACGCCAGAAGTCAGGATGCTAAGCGAGGTCGTTTGCAGCGCTGGCTCCTGTTCGTTACGCGAAATCGTGATGCTCAACTCCACTTTGTCTCGTTCCACTTTCGCGCCTTCGCTCATGCCGCTGCCGCCCTGCGCGATGCGATCGGTTTGCTCATTGTAATTCTGGACGCGGCCCATGCCTTTGATGCGTTCGATGAGCGCGTCGGCTTCTTCCGGGACGATGAGTAACACGAGGCGCGCCGTCGCTTCGTCGGAGCCGTCGCGATCGAGGGTGGAGGAGGAAACCTGCGCCTTCGCGCCGTCGACTACGCTTTTCACTTCGGCAAAGGTCTTCTCCACCTCGGCCGAGAAAAGCGCGAGCTGCGCGCGGCGCTG
>JBDUAH010000091.1:0-8438 GCA_040004745.1 Chthoniobacterales bacterium
AACGACGACGAACGTCGCACCTGCAAAAAATGCGGAACGAAAGTCGCGAAGCCGGAACCGGTGAAACCGTTTTAGGACACAAACTGGCGCGCGCAGCGGACCGCCACTTCCACCACTTTTTTGCGCTGAAACGATTTTTCGACCGTCACTTCTTCGATCTCCGCGACCAGGCGTGATCCGACGACAGCGGCATCCGCATAACGACAAACGCGCTTCGCTTGCGCGCCGCTGGTAATTCCGAAGCCTACCGCAACCGGGAGATCCGTGATCGCTCGAATTCGTGCGACCAGCGCTTCCGATTCGTCTTTCAGCTCACGCGCCGTTCCGGTCACGCCAGTCCGGGCCACGACATAGATGAACCCGCTGGCCACGTGCGCGATCTGCTTCAGACGGGCGTCGGATGTGGTCGGCGTGGCGAGGAGAATCAGATCGATGTTTTGTCGCCGTAGTTGTTCGCGCAACAGCATCGCCGCGTCGGCTGGCAGATCGACGACGAGGACGCCGGCCACGCCGCAGGACTTCGCTTCCCTGGCGAACGCATTGATTCCGAACTGCAGGATCGGATTGTAGTAACTGAAGAGAACGATGGGCGCGAGGTCGTTAGGCGGGATGCGCTGCAGACAATCGAGAATGCGCGCCAGTGAAGTGCCCTGCTCCAGCGAGCGCTGAGCCGCGCGTTGAATCACAGGACCATCCGCCGTCGGATCGCTGAACGGCACGCCGACTTCGATCGCGACGGGATGGAGCGCGCTCAGAGCGGGCAGAAGCGCGATCGTTGTCTCCAGGTCCGGATCGCCAGCGACCAGAAACGGAATGAAACCGGGGCGTTCCGCCGCAGCGGCCGAGGCAAAACTATCGCCTAAACGACTCATTGGAGCGGTGACACTGTCGCCAGGTCTTTGTCGCCGCGGCCGGAGAGATTCACGACAATCGATTTGGTCGACGGCAGACGACGTGCGAGGCGCACCGCATACGCGACCGCATGCGCGGACTCCAGCGCGGGAATGATTCCTTCCAAATGCGCGAGCAACTCGAAACCTTTCAGCGCTTCGGTGTCGCCGATCGAGACATATTCCACGCGTTTGCTCTGGCGCAGGAAAGCGTGTTCCGGCCCGATCGCTGGATAATCAAGGCCAGCGGAAACCGAGTGCGTGTTGGAAATCTGTCCCGCCTTGTCCTGCAAGACGTAGCTCAGCGTTCCGTGCAAAACGCCCGGCTTTCCGCCGCCGCCTTTCAGAAAACGGGCCGCGTGCTGACCGATGCTTTTTCCTTTGCCGGCCGCTTCCACGCCGATCATGCGAACGCTGGCATCGTCGAGAAAGGGATGAAACATCCCGATCGCATTCGATCCGCCGCCGATGCAGGCGACCAGGACATCCGGTAATTTTCTTTCGCGTGCGCGAAATTGCCGTCGCGTTTCTTCACCGATCACCTTCTGGAATTCCCGCACCATGAACGGGTAGGGATGCGGACCAAGTGCGCTACCGAGCAGATAATAGGTATCGCGCGCGTTTGCCACCCAGTCGCGCAGGGCTTCGTTGATCGCATCTTTCAAAGTGCGCGATCCGCTTTCGACCACGCGCACGTCGGCGCCGAGCAACCGCATGCGCAGAACATTCGGCGCCTGCCGGCGAACGTCCTCCGCACCCATGTAGACGACGCAATCGAGGCCGAGCAGCGCGCAAACCGTTGCCGTGGCCACGCCATGCTGGCCCGCGCCCGTCTCAGCGATGATGCGCTGCTTCCCCATCCGCGCTGCCAGCAGGCCTTGGCCGAGCGCGTTGTTAATCTTATGCGCGCCGGTGTGCAGCAGATCTTCGCGCTTGAGAAAAATGCGCGCGCCGCCGGCGTGTTTCGTCAGCCGACGCGCGAAGCCCAGTGGAGTCGGGCGGCCAGCATATTCGCTCTGCAATTCGGTGAGCTGGCGCTGGAATTGCCGATCTTTCGCCGCGATAAAGTAAGCCGCTGTCAGTGCTTCCAATGGCGCGATCAGGGTCTCGGCGACGAAGCGCCCGCCGTATGCTCCCCAGAATCCCTGCTCGTTAGGCTCGGAGCGCACTTTTTTCATCTGGAAGGGTCGAGTCCTTCTACCGCGCGCACGTTTTCGACAAACTTTCTCACCTTTTCCCGGTCCTTTTGGCCGGGCGCAGCTTCGGCCCCACTGCAGGCGTCCACCGCATCCGGGCGGACCGCGCGGATCGCAGCCGCGACGTTTTCACTCGTTAGGCCGCCAGCCAGGATCAGGTACTTTACCTGTGGTCGCACCGCGGCGGCTAATGACCAGGGGAAGGTTTCGCCGGTCCCGCCCGGCGACGTGCCACTCCAGGTGTCGAGCAGGATCGCGTGGCTCGAATAGCTGCCGGCATCGACTTTTGTCCGACCTGAGCCGACACGTAGCGCCTTGATCACAAACGGCAGATCTATTTCGCGCACGTAATCGGGCGTTTCCTCGCCATGTAACTGAACGGCATCGAGCGGCAAATCGAGCGCGATTCTCCGCACGAACTCCAGCTCTTGGTTGACGAAAATGCCGACGAATTTGATCCGCGGAAATCGCGCACGCACCGGCGCCGCGATTCGCGTAGCCGCTTCCGGCAAAATGCAGCGCACGCTGAGCGGCGAAAAATTAAGACCGATAATGTCTACCCCTGCCTCCGCGCAGGCGAGCGCGTCGGCGGCGCTAGTGACACCGCAGACCTTGACGGCGACTTCGTGATCAGATTCCAGCATGGTCAGGTAACCAGAGAACGCGTCGCGGCAAACTCCTCAAACGAACGCGTCGCGGTGATTTCCTTCAAGATTTGGATCGCCTTCCACAGTTCGCTAAAGGTGTTGTAGAGCGGCGACGGTGCAAAGCGAATCACGTCCGGCTTTCGGAAATCGGGAATCACGCCACGCGCGCGCAGTGCCATCGAGATGGGCTGCGCTTCGGGATGGCAAAGGGAGATATGACCACCGCGGCGCGCCGGATCTCGCGGAGTGCCGATGATGAACCCGAGTTCAGCCAGTTCCGAATCAGCCGCGGCCACGATGAATTCTGTCATCGCGATCGACTTCTCGCGGATGCGGTCGATGCCAGCTTCTTCGACCGAGAGCAGCGCGCCATCGATCGGCGCCATGCTTAACACCGCGGGCGTGCCGATCTGCAAGGCGGACGCGCCCATGCCCGGAAAGAATTCATCCGACATTTCGAACATGCTTTCCTTATGCACGCTCCACCAGCCGGCGAGGCCCGCGTCGACCACGCCGTTTTCGTTGAAGTGTCGGCGATTCAGATAAAGCCCGGCGACTGATCCAGGACCCGCGTTGAGCCACTTGTAGTGGCCCCAACCGCCAAAATCCGCACCCCACTCATCCAAGGCGTGCGGCAGGATGCCGACGGAATGCGAGAGATCGAGGCCGATGATGACGCCATTTGCTTGCGCGGCGCGGCAAATTCTTTCCAGGTCCAAGAGCTGGCCGGTCGTGTAGACGACGGAAGGGAAAAGCGCCATTTGCAGCTCGGGATTCTGGAGCGCTTCTTCAATTCGGGCCTCATCCAGAAAACGCGAATTGCCCGCCGGCACGATGACAATGTGCTCGTCCGGATCGAGTCCCCGCAGTTTCAAATGGCTGCGCAATGCGTAGCGATCCGTCGGGAAACTGTGCGCATCGATCAAGACCTTAGTGCGTTTCGCTTCCGGCCGGTAAAGAGTGCACAAAAGTTGATGCAAATTGATCGTCATCGAATTCGCGATGGCGATTTCATCACCAGCCGCGCCGACGAGTTTGGCCACGCGTTCCGCCAGCGCTTCGGCCATCGTGAACCACGGCGAATCGCCATCCAACCAGCTGGCAATGCCGCCCGTCTTCCATTGCTCGAGAACGCCGAGCAAGCTGCGTTCGGCATCGCGAGAGAGGAGGCCGAGCGAGTTCCCGTCGAGGTAGATACGGCCTTCCGGACAAAAAAAGCGGGAGCGGAAGAGGGCAAGCGCGTCGGAATTATCCAACCGTTGGGCCATTGCGAGTGATGGAGTTTTGGAAAGCATGGAAAGATTAAAAAATTGAGCGTCTGCGGGAAAAACGAGAACGCCGTCGAAACGTGCGGGTGATATGTTTCGCGAACCGTCCGCCCTACGGATGCTTCGCCACGAACAACGTCAGCGCCGCCAACCACGACGGCAGGACAAATCCGCGTGCGGTCGGGAAAGTGCAAACTTGTCGTGAAGGTTGCGGTCCATGTCTCAGCAATCATCGGGCGTCGGGCGACAACTAAAATCAATCTGAAGCGAGCCAGCAGGAGGTCCACCGTCGAATCAAATCGGACCGCGCACTAGACGAGGGCACCGCATCGCGCACCTCCGGCGATGAGGATTGATCGCCACCGTCGCGCCCCGATCCCCATAGTTTTTTATCCGAGAAATCTGCGGAATATGCGTAATCTCTCGATGATACTTTTGGGGAATGACAAAGACCACTTTCAAGATCCGCTTCAAAGCAAAACTCCTCCGGCCGGCGACGACCGAGAGAGGCGAATCCTGGACCTTTCTCATCCTGCCAAAGACCGCCAGTGCGAAGCTCCCCTCGCGCAGCATGACATCGGTCGAAGGCATCATCAATGGCTCCCCGTTTCGAGCCACGCTCGAGCCCGACGGCCAGAAAAGCCACTGGCTTAAAGTGGACCGGAAGATGCGGAAAGCGGCAAGCGCAGACGTCGGCGACATCGTCATGCTGGAGATCGCGCCGATGGCCGAGGAACCGGAGCCAAAGGTGCCGGCCGACCTGCGGACGGCACTCGCAGCCGCCGCTCAGAAAGCGCGCGCTTTGTGGACAGACATCACGCCTATCGCGCGTCGCGATTGGATCCAGTGGATCACCTCCGCCCAAACAAGCAGAGACGCGCACGCGCCGGATAAACAATGCCTGCTCCATGCTCGCCGCCGGGAAGCGACGCGCGTGCTGCTTCGATCGGTCTGGGTTCTACAGTAAAGGCCTCGGCGCTCCGGAAGCGGAGCGGTAAATCCGTTCGACTATGTCAGAGGCTGGGGGCTTCCGGCCGCACCTTTGACGTTACCCTCCCTAATAGCGCTCCGCCCGATCCAATAGCGGTTGCCACCAATCACGGTTGTTCAAATACCAGTCGATGGTCCTCTCCAGGCCCTCACGGAAATTGTGCAGTGGCTTCCATTTCAACTCGGCCCCCGCGAAGGAAGAATCGATCGCGTAACGGCGATCGTGCCCCAGGCGATCGGTCACGTAGTTGATGAGCGAATGCGGTTTGCCCAGCTTGTCGAGGATGAGCTTCACCACATCCAGGTTCACCATTTCGCTATTCCCCCCGAAGTTATAGGCCGCGCCCGCTTTGCCCTCGAAAAGCGCGGCCACGATCCCGGCGCAATGGTCCTCCACGTGGATCCAATCGCGCACATTCTGGCCATCGCCGTACACCGGCAGCGGCTCGTCGCGCATCGCTTTGACGATCATGAGCGGAATGAGTTTTTCGGGAAATTGATATGGCCCGTAGTTGTTTGAGCAGCGGGTGACGACGACGTCCTGGCTGAACGTCTTGTGGCTGGCGAGCGCGATCAAATCGGCGCCGGCTTTGCTCGCGGAATAGGGCGAACTGGGCTCAATCGGCGATTGCTCGGTGAACCGCCCCGTTTCACCCAATGAGCCGTAAACTTCGTCGGTCGAGATTTGCACGAAACGCTGCACGCCGTGACGCCGCGCGCACTCGAGCAGCACGCTGGTGCCGACGATGTTCGTGTGAATGAAATTCTGCGGGGAATTGATGCTGCGATCCACGTGCGATTCGGCCGCAAAATTGACCACGGCGTAAAAAAGATGCTCACTCAGGAGCGCGTCCATCTGATCGGTGTTAGCGATATCGGCTTTGAAAAACTCGTAGCGGCCGCCGTATTGCTCCACCACTCCATCCAAGTTGGCGAGGTTGCCGGCGTAAGTGAGCACATCCACGTTGCTCACTTCCGCCGCATTGTAATGGTGCAAAACGTAGCGGATAAAATTGCTTCCGATGAATCCACAGCCACCGGTCACTAGAATGCGCATTGCTGGGCGTACTAGCAGCGGGGCCGGGACTGCGCGAGCGGAATCTCTTTCTTGGGATGAGCGTGTGCAAACGTGGCGGGCCGGACTGGCGGCGATCGATTGGACACCGTGGATGATCATCGCGCTGGCGGCGTTTCTGCGCCTGCTCCTGCTGGGGATGAAGCCGGCGCATTTCGACGAGGGGATCAACGGCTGGTTCGTCGATCAGATGACGAAGAACGGCTTCTACAAATACGATCCGACGAATTACCACGGGCCGCTCCATTTTTACATCTTGTTCCTGGCGCAAACGCTCTTCGGGCGGAGCATTTGGGTACTGCGCATGCCGGTGGTTCTCGCGAGCATCGCGGCGGTCTGGCTGACCTTTAAGTTTCAGCCGTTCGTCGGGCGCACGACCAGCCGATTGGCCGCGCTGGCGATGGCTGTTTCACCCGGCTTCGTTTTTTACGGTCGGTATTCCATTCACGAAGTCTGGCTCCTGCTTTTTTCCATGCTCTTCATCCTTGGCGGGCTGGGCCTTTGGCGTTTCGGCACGACCCGCTATCTCTGGTATCTCGGCCTCGGCATCCCCGGGATGATTCTGACGAAAGAAACCTACATTATTCATCTCGGATGCGGCGCCTTGGCGCTCCTGATGGCGTGGATTTCGGACGCGATCACTCCGGCGGAAAATACGAAGCACGCCCCGCAGACCTGGCTCTACGCGGATCTCGCCGCGGTCCTCGTGGTCGGCACGGCGGCGATCGTGGTTTTTTATTCCGGCACATTCATGAACTGGGGCGGCTTAAAAGGCCTCTACCAGACCTTTGGAACCTGGTTCGAGACTGGCACCAACGGCAACGGCCACGAAAAACCCTGGCACTACTGGCTCATGCTCATCGGGCGCTACGAGATCACGGTGGCAATCGGCCTCTTGGCCTGCCTCTTCTGCCAGATGTTCCGCGAAATCGGCCTGCGTTATCTCGCGATCTATGGTGTGGGTACGCTTATGGCCTACAGCATCGTGCATTACAAAACACCGTGGTGCATCATCAGCATCGTTTGGCCGCTGCTTTTCATTTTCGGTGCCGCCGCGGCTTGCGTTCCGGCGAACTTTCGCCGCCTCGGGCTCGCGGCCGCGGTGATCGCACTCGTGGTTTCGCTGGGACTTTCCATCCGGCTTAATTTCTTCCGCTGTACCACCGATACCGAGCCCTACGTCTACGTGCAGACGTATAACGACATTTACAAGCTGACGCGGCCCTTGCTCCAGCTCGCTCACCGCAATCCCACCTATTACCAGCTCGTGGGCCACATCATCCGCACCAGCGCTTATCCCCTGCCCTGGATCCTAGGCGACTTTACGCGCATCGGTTATTACGAGAGCAATAATCTTCCGAGCGAGGTGGACGGCGACTTCCTGGTTGTGCAGGAGGACCGGATTGCCGAGGTCGAAGGAAAGCTGCAACGATCGTATTACACCATGCCGTTCACGATCCGCCCCTATCAGGATCCTTCCAAACTCTACCTTAGTGCGACCGTCTTTAAGAATTTCTTTAAAGATCGCGCGCCGGATTTCATCGGGCCAGGACCCAAGCCCGCGCCATGAGGTGGTTGGCGGGCGGACTTACCTTCGTCAATATCTCCGTCGTTTCCGCGCTGCTGCTCGGCATGGCGGAGAGCGGTCTCGGGCGGGGCGTCGCCTTCTTTGCGACCTTGCTCGGCGTCTTCTTCGCCGTTTGGGCGATCCTCGCCACCAACGAATCGTCGGGCTCGCCTCCGGTCGTTAAGCGCGCATGGAGCGGGGTTTGGTTTTGGATCCTCGCTGGCTGCTTTGGGTTCTTCGCTTTTCGCTCCTTCTGCTGGCTGGTCTTCATCGATGGCAACCAGTTGAAAGTGCAATCGCCTAACAACCTGGGCGATCTCGCACTCCATTTCACTTACATCCGCAATCTTGCCAGCGGCGTCCCGCTCTGGCCCGAGAACCCAATCTACGTCTTTAGCCACCTGCGCTATCCCGCTGGCACCGACCTCTTCAACAGTCTCCTCGTTCTCCTCGGTTTCGATCTCCTCCGCGGCCTCATCTGGGCCGGGCTGCTCGGTTCGCTCGCGACCTTTTACGCGCTCTATCGCTGGGGCGGATCTTTCGGCATCGCCGCCTTTCTTTTCAATGGCGGCGCCGCCGGCTTCCAGATTCTGCAGACATGGTCCTTCATGGATTACCAAGGTGATAAATCGATCGCGTGGAAAAGCCTGCCGCTGGCGATGTTCGTAACCCAGCGCGGTCTTCTCTACGCGCTGCCCGCAGGTTTGCTCCTGATCTGCCAATGGCGCGCCAGGTATTTTCAAGGAGCGGCGTTTTCCAAAACGCCGTCTTCCGCGGCCACGCCTAGGGACGGCGTTTTGGAAAA
>JBDUAH010000092.1:0-8427 GCA_040004745.1 Chthoniobacterales bacterium
AAGATCAAAAAGGAGCTTGGTTGGGAGCCATCGTATCAGGCACTGCGCGCCATCGTGGAGAGCGCATGGAAGTGGCACCAAAAGTTCCCGCGCGGTTACGAAGACTGAAAGCGCAGTCGCTGCATCTGCACGTGCGATCGAAAAAAAACGCCCGCGGAAACACGTTCCGCGGGCGCTTTGTTAAAACGAAACTAAAAACCGATTACTTGTCGGTCGTCGTCGTCGTCGTGGTCTCAGTGACCTTCTTGATCTCAGCCAACGGCTTCTGCACCGTGATCTTCGAGACAACCATGCGGTCGCCTTGCTTCACGTAGGTGTATTTCACCGGCATGTCGGGACGCAGGAGCGCCATATCGACAGTCGCACCGGTCGGATCGACCACCGTCGTGCTCTTGGTGTAGTAGTACTTGGTCGGCGCGGTGCTGGCGGAGGTGCGCATCTCGACATATTCCGTTCCCGGACTGTAGGTCGAGATCATGCCCGTTCCGTCGAGCGTGGTCGTGGCGCTGGAAGTGGTGACATCACCACCGGCGCTGGTCGTGGTGGTGGTTTCTTTGGTCGTCTGGGCGAATGAGGTGCTCACTGCGAGTGCGCTCACGGCTCCGACGATTAACAATTTCATCAATGGTGTGTGTTTCATATTTGTCCTTTGCTTTGGTTAAACGGATGTTCTCCGTCGTGCTTGTATCCGACTGTGCCCAAGCGGCCTTTATTCATCGAATTGCTCTCTTTTCGTGGTCTGACCCCTACTTGGCTGCCTCTCTCCCAGAGGTTTCGTTTTTATTTTGATGCAGTCGCTCCCTGGTTTTCGTGACTTTCTGCCTGCCGACTGTGCGGTGCGTGACTACATTTTTCGTCAATGGCGGGAGGTTTCTCGCCGTTATGGCTTTGTCGAATACGACGGCCCGCTGCTGGAAGATCTGGAGTTGTTCAAAAAGAAGTCCGGCGAGGAAATCACCAAGCAGCTTTACGATTTTACCGACAAGGGGGGTCGCCCCGTCGCGTTGCGGCCCGAGATGACGCCCACTTTGGCCAGGATGGCCGCGGCTGCACATCGGGATTTTCGGAAGCCTATGAAATGGTTTTGCATTCCGCAGATGTTTCGCTACGAGCGCCCACAGCGCGGCCGTTTGCGCGAGCACTATCAGTTCAACGCCGACCTCATCGGCGAGGCTGGGGTGGAGGCGGATATCGAATTGATCGCGCTTTGCGTGGATGTGCTGCGGGCGTTTGGCTTCAGCGCGCAAGATGTCGTCGTGCGGATCAGCGATCGCGAATTCTGGATCGATTTTCTGCGCAGCCGCGAAGTACCGGAAGATCGGTGGCAGCAGATCCTTGAAGTGATCGACAAAAGCGAACGCGAACCGCGAGAAAAAACGGCAGCGCGGCTAAGCGACCTGGCCGAGCCGGTTTTCCAAATTTTCGATGGCGGTGGAAAAAGCGACAAGCTCGATCAACTGTCGGCCGGGCTGCACACGCGCGGTTTGAGTGAGTTTGTCCAGGTCGACCTGCGGATTGTGCGGGGGCTCGCTTATTACACGGGCGTCGTTTTTGAGGCGTTCGATCGTGGCGGTAAACTGCGGGCGATTGCCGGCGGTGGCCGTTACGATAATCTCATTCACCATCTCAGCGATGGCGCGGCGTCGCTGCCAGCAGTCGGCTTCGCGATGGGCGATGTCGTCCTGGGCGAATTGCTGCGCGAGAACGCGAACGCCCAGGCGCGCATGGAGGCTGCGGTAGCGGCCGCACAGCGCTTGGACGTTTATGTTGTCATCGCAAAAGAGGAACGACGTGATGAGGCTCTTACTGCAGCGCAAGCGATGCGCGATGCTGGATACCGAGTCGATCTCCCTCTCGTCGCCACGAAGGTCGGAAAACAATTTCAGAATGCGGAACAGTTGAACGCGAAGTTTGCCGTCCTCTTCGGCGATGAATGGCCGCAGGTAAAGCTCAAGACGTTGGCATCACGGGAAGAGCAGTCGGTGCCTCATCAAGAGCTGCTTGCGGAATTAGCGCGGCTCCAGAGCTTGTCCTCCCAACTTTAGCTTCGGTCCCAACACGACATGTATCGCACTCATCATTGCGCTCAATTGCGCGCCTCGGATATCGGAACCGTGGCCAAACTCTCGGGCTGGGTGCATGTGCGGCGAGATCATGGCGGCGTCATCTTTATCGATCTGCGTGACCGCGAAGGACTCACGCAGGTGGTCTTCCGGCCCGAAGAGAACGCCGACCTCACGAATATCGCGCACACCCTGAGACATGAAGATGTAATCGAAGTGGAAGGGCCGGTGGCGGCTCGCGTTCCCGGAACGGAGAATCCGAAATTGCCCACCGGCGCGATCGAGATCGTTCCGCAGAGCCTCCGCATTTTGAATCGCGCCGACGTGTTGCCGTTCCCGCTCGACTCCGATCCGAGCAACGAAGATCTGCGGCTGAGCTATCGTTATTTTGATCTCCGCCGTCCGCATCTCGCGCACAATCTTCGCCAACGACACAAGATCACGAAAGCAGCGCGTGATTATCTCGATGGTCAGGGTTTCGTGGAAATCGAGACGCCGATTCTTTCCAAGAGCACGCCGGAAGGCGCGCGAGATTTCCTTGTTCCGAGCCGCCTGGCGCCTGGGAAATTTTATGCTCTTCCGCAGGCGCCGCAGCAATACAAGCAGCTCCTGATGGTGGGCGGGATCGAGAAGTATTTCCAAATTGCGAAATGTTTTCGTGATGAAGATTTGCGCGCCGACCGCCAGCCGGAATTCACGCAGATCGATATCGAAGCATCGTTCGTCGAGCCGTGGGATATTTTTGCGCTCGTGGAGGGAATGCTGGCGGCGATCTTCCGCGCCGCCCGCGGGGTCGAAATTCCCGCGCCGTTTCCACGCATGACTTATCGAGAAGCGATGGATCAATTCGGAAGCGATAAACCAGACCGCCGTTTTGGCATGGGACTGACCGACCTGCGCGACATTTTCGCGGCCAGCAGCTTCAAAATGTTCCGTGGTGCCCTCGATTCCGGCGGCGTGGTGAAGGCGATCAACGCCAAAGGCTTTGCCTGGATCACGACTGGCCAGACAGAAGAGATCACCACGATGGCGAAGCAGTATGGCGCGAAAGGCCTGGCCTTCATCAAAGTGGAGAACGGCGAATGGAAATCGCCCATCGTGAAGTTTTTCACCGAGGAAGAAAAAGCCGCGCTGACCGCGAAGCTCCAGATGGAAGAGGGCGACCTCGTCCTCTTCGGCGCGGATAAATGGGAAATCGTCTGCGAAGTGCTCGGCCGCATCCGGCTGCGCATCTCCGAGTATCAAAAATTAACCGACGAATCCGACGCACTCGATTTTCTCTGGGTGACCGATTTCCCGCTTATGGCTTTCGATGCCGCGGAGAATAAGTGGAACGCCGTTCATCATCCGTTCACTCGTCCGAAGACCGAAGACATCCCGTTGGTTGAAGCCGGCAAATTCGGTGAAGCCCGCGCCGAAGCATACGACGTCGTATTGAACGGCGTCGAAATCGGCGGCGGCAGCATCAGAATTCACGAACCCGACTTGCAGGCCAAGATGTTCGCCGCCCTCGGCGTGAGCGAAGAGGATCAGCAGACGATGTTTGGCCACATCCTGCGCGCCTTCCGCCTTGGCGCCCCGCCGCACGGCGGCATCGCGATGGGCCTCGACCGCATGGTCATGCTCATCTGCGGCGAGGAAAGCATCCGTGAAGTGATGGCTTTCCCGAAGAACAACCGCGGCGTCGATCTAATGTCACAGTCGCCCAGCGAGGTCGATGATCGTCAGCTTCGCGATCTCCGCCTTTCAGTGAAGAAAAGCGAAATCTCGGCACAGCCGGAGTAGAACCGCTAGCGTGTCGAAGCCAATGCACCGTGCCGATTCTTGGCCAACTGCGCTTCGCTGGTTTTGAAGATGATCGCGACTAAAAACGTCACGATCGTTCCAAAGCAAATCCACCACGGGAATTCCATTTTTGGCAGCCACCAAGGTGGCACGTAGGCGACCGTGCCGAAGATGCGCGCGATGCTGTTAAGCAGGTCGCTCAGGATCGCTACGACGCAAAAGCCTGCAATCATCGCCAGGATATTTCCCCGATCGCTTCCGCGCGTTTTCGTTAACATGCCGGCGAAGAAGACGCCAAGGAGCGATCCGTAGGTATAGCCAAAAATTCCGAGCGCGATCGGAATGATGCGCAGGTCCGGATGGACGATGACGAGGTAAGAAGTGCCCGACGCGACGACAATCATGAGCACGGAAAACCACACGGTCGCCCAACGGACTGCGCGGAGACTTTGTTGATCGTTCGCGCCCGGGCGGATGTAGGTGACGTACCAATCACGCGTGAAACTGGTAGCGAGGGCATTGAGCGCGGTGCTGAGCGATCCCATAGCGGTGGCGAAGATGCCTGCAATGAGCAGGCCACGCAGACCGACCGGCATCTCGTAGAGAATGTAATGGCAGAATGTTTCGTTAGGCGTTTTCGGCAAGTTCGGGTCCGGATGTACCTGATAAAACGTCCATAGGAGCAGACCGATCGTTAGAAAAGTCAGCACGATCGGGATGTCTGCTAGGCCGGAGAGGATGAGCGAGCGCCGGCTGCGTCGGATATCAGGCGCGGTCAACATCCGTTGCACCATGTCCTGATCGGTGCCGTGCGTGGCCATGGTCACGAACGTCGCGCCGATCAAACCCGCGAAGATCGTGTATTCCGTCTCGAACATTCCTTTAATCTGATCCCAACCAGTCCGCGCCGGATCGAGGCCGGTCGCGATCAGATCCGAAAATTGAAAACCGCCATGTCGTTGCACCACTTCATGCCAGCCGCCTGGGATTGAGTAATAGAGCAGGCCGAGGGCGATGAGCGCGCTGCCCATCATGATCGAGGCCTGGATGAAGTCCGTCCAAATGACGGCTTTGATCCCGCCGAGCGTTGTGTAGATCGCGGTCAAAACTACGATCGCGACACAAGCGCCGACATAGATGAAAAGCGTTCCTGTTTGCCCTGGCCGCGTGCCGGTAATCATTTCGTAGGCGAGGGCCAGTGCGATGGCCGCCACGTACAAACGCGCACCCGAAGCGAGCAGGCGCGTAATCATGAATACCGCGGACGCCGCATTTTTTGTCGAGGTCCCGAAGCGTGCCGTCAGATACTCGTAGATCGAGTAAACTTTGTAATCGTAGTACGGCTTGATGAAAATATAGCTGACGAGAATGCGCGCGAGGATGGTGCCGAACGCGAGCTGGACATAAGTGTAATTACGCAGGGCAAACCCCTCGCCCGGGGTGCCGAAAAATGTGCCAGCACTCGTCTCCGCCGCGATGATGGAAGCCAGAACTGCCCACCAAGGGATCCGCCGCCCTCCTAGCGCGAAGTCCTCGAGGCTTTCCTCCTTTCGGCCCATCCGAAGTCCGATCGTGATGATGACGACGAAATAGGCCAGAAGAACGCAGGTATCGATGGCGAGGCGCGTGTCCATGGAGGCGGCTATTTAGCCACGGATGAGAACGGATGTAACATGGATTTTTTGAATAGCCTCGGGCCCGCTTCCGCAATCCGTCTTTTGATCCGTGTTAATCTGTGGCAGCAATGAAACTTTTCCGGATTGCCGCATCCGATTTCGATTTGGCGAAAACGCTCGATTCGGGGCAGGTCTTTCATTGGGAACCGCGAGGTGCGGGATTTGTGGGCGTGATCGGTGAGCACGCGGTCTATCTCGAGCAGGCGGGCGAGAAGCTATTGGTCGCGCCTGGCGCGGCGTCTTTGGTTCCGCATTACTTCGCGCTCGATCATCCTCTGGCAGAGATTTGTGCGGCGTTTCCGAAAGACCCGGCGATGGAGGCGGCGCGGGTTTATTGCACCGGGTTGCGCATCATGCGGCAGCCGATTTGGGAGTGTCTGGCATCCTTCATCACGTCGTCGATGAAGCAGGTGGCGCACATCCGGCAGATGTCGCGCGCTCTGCGAGAACGCTTCGGTGTGCCGCTAATGATAGACGGGAATCATGTCTATGCGTTTCCAGCCCCTGAGAAGTTGGCGCGGACGACGGAGGCGGAGTTGCGTGCGTGTGGTCTGGGATATCGCGCGCAGAATTTGCGGGCGACGGCGGAATTGGTGGCTTCGGGGGAGGCGGATTTGGAGGGCTGGCGTTCGCTTTCGGATGAGGAACTGCGGGCGGCGCTTTGTCGACTGCCGGGTGTGGGCGCGAAGGTTGCTAATTGTGTGATGCTTTTCGCTTATGAACGGCTGCGGGCGTTCCCGATCGATGTCTGGATTGAGCGCGTTCTGCGGGAGCGATATTTTCCGCGCGCGCGCAAGCTGACCGCGCTGCGGTTGCGCATTTTTTGCGATGAATATTTCGGCACGCATGGCGGTTACGCGCAGCAGTATCTTTTTCATCACGCTCGTAAAACGACGATCCGACGGCGCGTCAAAACTGGGCAATGATCCACGATTTCATCCGAAGCGATGACGTGCGATAATCTACCTCCATTGCGGCCATGAGATTCACACGCGAACGCAAGCGCCTTTGGTTGGCGATCGCAGGCTCTATTTTTGTGCATCTGCTGGTGGCGTTTTCTCTCGCGGCCTTCGGTCGTTCGTCGGTCCCGCTGCCGGAACCGGAGGATCGTCCGGTGGAGCTGACGATGGTCGATTTATCCGCGACGCCGCCTCCGCGCGCGCCGACGAATCCGGCCTACGTGGAAACGGATCCGGCGAAAGAATCGAAAGACGAACCGAAAGAGAAGACCTTCGAGTCCAACGCCAATTCGATCGCGAAGAGTGAGGTTCCGGCTTCGGGCGATTTGCCAGTGCCGAGCCAGCAGGGGAAGGACAGTCCTTTCCTCCAGGTCGAGACGCAGAACTCGACTTTGCCTTCGAAGGCGGCACAGGCGCAGCCTGAGGTCACGCCACCACCGCCGGTAACGACCGCGACTCCGGTGCCGACTCCGAAAGCGACGCCCAAAGCGACGCCAAAGCCGAAGCCGTCTGCGCCGCCGCCCAAAGCCACACCTTTGCCTGAACCCGTAATGACTCCAGAGCCTGATCGGCTCGCGATGTTAACCGGCACCCCCCCGCCTCCAATTCGCGATCCGAATGAAGTGGAAGCTACGCCGCCCCCTCCGAAACCGACCGCGAACCCTGCGCTTTTACGGCCGCGCCCGCAGCGTCCACCCTCGGCTTATCAGCCGGAGAAAAGGCAAACGCGCATCACGGGCGGTATCACGGATCGCGGGCCATCAGCGGTGAACGCCGTGGGCACGCCGCTGGGTAAATATAACAAGGCGGTTTCCGACGCCGTGGGCGTGCTTTGGTATCGTTATACGAAGGAGAAACGCGACCTCACCAGCGTCGGAACCGCCGTGCTCGAAGGGGAGGTGGATCGCGACGGAAAGGTGCGAAATTTGCGGCTGGTTTCGAACAGCGCGAACGAAAGCTTTGCCAACATCTGCTTGCAATCGTTTCAAGAAGCGCAAATTCCCCCCATTCCGGAAGAGTTGGCGGCGACGTTGCCGGATGGACGGCTGCCAGTGACCTTTTCCTTTACCATGTACGCGAACTGATGATTGCTGAACCCATGCTCGCGCAACTCCCTGAGGCGGCCGGCGCTGTTTGGAAATTCTTTTCCACCGGCGGCCCTTTCATGTGGCCGTTGCTGGCTTGCTCCATCGCCGCGGTGACGACCATCATTTTGCGCACGCTCGCACTGCGGCGGAAGAACGTCCTTCCGCTCGTGATCGAAAGCGAGATTGAGCGGCTGGTGGCGGGCGCGAGCGCGGAACGCCTCGCCCGCATTGTGCATCACGATCAATCGGCGCTGGGCCGGATCGTGCGCGCGGCTTTGCAACATCTCCGCGCCCCTCGCAACGAGACGGTGGAGATGGTGGAAACCAAGGCGCGCCACGAGGTGATTGTGCTCGAGCGAGGATTGATCGTGCTCGAGATCATTACCGGGATTGCGCCGTTGCTGGGTTTGATCGGCGCTGTGTCTGGATTGGTGAGCGTCTTCTCTGCGCTCGGGCTCAGCTCCGGCTCTTCCAATACGCAGGCTATCGCGGCTGGTATTGCCGAGGCGTTGAACGCGACGGTCTTCGGGCTGTCGATCGCGGTGCCGACTTTGATCGCCTTCAGTTACTTCTCAAAGAAGGTGGAAGTGATGTCGGTGGAAATCGAAACGCTCGTGGTGGAGTTGATCAGCAAATGTTATTACGGCCGCGTCGGTCGCGATGATGGCGCGCCGCCACCGCGATCCGTCTCCACACCGGGACGCACTCCAGCTGGCTAGCGATCTCCGTTTCTCATGAAGATCGCAGTGCGGAAACGGCGGGCGCCCTCCATTATCATCGTCTCGCTAGTGGATATCCTGACCATCCTGCTCATCTTTTTTGTCGTCTCGACCACGTTCAAAAAGGATCAGCCCGA
>JBDUAH010000334.1:0-2521 GCA_040004745.1 Chthoniobacterales bacterium
GAATGTGGCCGAAATCGTGCCAGTAGCCGGCATGCGGCGAATCGAGTTCGTCGAGCAGCGCGGGCAGTTCGCGCTCGTTAGGCATTTCCTCGTAACCGCGGCGGCCTTCCACGCCGAGGCGGATGTCTTTTTCCGCCGCGTATTCCACGATGCGTTTCAAACATTCACGCACGCGTTCGAGATGCCATGGGGCGGCTTCCTCGCGCTTTTTGACGGCTTTGATTTTGCGCCGCACGTAATCGCGCGAGTTCAGTTCGCCTTTTTTCGCGAGCGCGATCAGCTCGTCGGTGATCGGATTCATTGGCACTTCGCCGCAATGCAGAACGACGTAGGGCGCGCCGAGTTTCTGAGCGAAGTCGATCGTCTGGAAACTCTGCTTCACCGCGCGTTCGCGCTCGCGCGAAGTGCCGGCGGAGAATTTGTAACAATCCGGCGAGGCGTGCATGACTTCGACGGGGAGGGGGCAGTAATTGTGCAGGCTGCTGAATGTGACCTCGCCCGCCTCATACATTTTCTGAATGCCGGGCATGAGGGAGATACGAATGCCGTGCCCCAGTTCGATGCGGTCGAAGCCTAGTTCGCCCTTGATCTCGCGCAGCATTTCCGCTCCATCGGTATGGCGACCGGAATTCCAGCAGGTCGAGAATGAGATCGGATAAGCCATCTCAAAGAGCCGTCGCGGCCGCAGTTTCGGGCTCTGCTTCTGGGATCGGATCAACCGGCGGCGCGTCGACCATTCGGCCCGCCAGGTTCATGACGAAAAGTGCGCCTATTCCGAAGCAGATCGCGGAGACCATGAGTGCCGTGCGCATGCCGATGAGATCGGAGAGGCCGGTGGTGAGAAGCCCGGCGATCGGCATCAAGCCGAAAAAGCTCAACCCAAAGACGGCCGAGATACGGCCGCGCAAATGCGAAGGCGCGCTCTCCTGTACGATCGTGCCGGCCAGGCCGAAATTGGTGGATAGCGCGGTCGCCAGAATGGCCATGCACAGTGCCGTCAGGTAAAAATCCGCCACTCGCGACATGACGAACAGCGCGCAGCTCACGATCACGGCGGCGCCGGTCATGAAACGGAAACGCCAGGTGCGCGCGATACTGAGCAAGCCTAACGACCCAATCAGCGAACCCACGCCGGAAACGGCCATGAGAATACCCATTCGATCCGCGCCGAGGTGAAGAATGTTTCGGACATAAAGCGGCAGCATGACAGAAAGGAACGGGAAGATAAAAATAGTGGTCAGCGCGATCAGTCCGATCATGCAGAGGATGGTGCGATCGTGGCGCACATAGCGCAGACCTTCTTTGAACCCACTCTTGCGCTGTTCCTCTTCCTCCGCCGTCCCGATCTTTCGCGCTGGCAAGGTGAGGAGCGCTGCCATTAGGGCGAAGAACGAAAGCGCGTTGGCGTAGAAAGCGGCTGCGGCTCCCACCCAGGCGACGAGCATGCCCGCGATCGACGGGCCGACCAGACGCGAGCCGTGAAAAACAGAACGATCCATCGCGATCGCGGTCGCGATTTGATCCTTTCTCACCAATTCGGGGACCAGTGCGGAGATGGCCGGCATTTCAAAAGAGATGCAAACGCCGAGGCACGCCGCCAGCACGATGACGTGCCAGACTTGAATCACGCTCGTGAGAACCAGGGTGCCGAGGATCAACGCGAGGATCGATTGGACGATCTGGGCGGCGATCAAGGTCTTGCGCTTGTCGTAGCGGTCAGCGACCGAACCGCCCACCATCGTGAGCAGCAGCGTCGGAATCCCCGCCGCGAAGTTCACCATGCCGAGGAGCAGCGCCCTGTCGGTCAGCGAACTCATCACCCAAGCCTGCGCCATGACCTGCATCCACGTGCCGGTATCGGACACGGCCGATCCCATGATGTAACGGCGAAACGGCCCGGCGCGCAGCAGTTCCAGCGCGCGCTGGCGGAAGGGGAGTTCAGTGGCCGATTCCATATTGGGGGAGACTGATACGCGGGGAGCGCAGGGCTCGCAATCAGATCGCCCCGAGACGGCTAACTCGGGTCAATTGCCCGCTGCGGCGTAGCGTCACCGAAAGCTGACGGCCGGACCCTGCGGTCAACGTCCACCAGCCGTCATCCTAAGCCGCGGAGACGGTCGACGGATCTCTTCGACGCACGTGCGGGCACGCTGCGGAGGGGGACAGCCGCCACTCGTAGCGAGAGCGTGATCTCATTCGGAGCCGCCCGACTCATTGCGAGATCCCTCGACCGTCTCCGCGGCTCGGGATGACGGCACGGACGTCAGCGCCGTTCGCCCGGGAGCCCTCTACCGCATCGTATTCGTGCGCTGGATCAACTCGTTATACTTCTTCGCCATCTCGCCGATTCGCTCTACGTATTCCTGGCGATCGCGTTTGCTCGTTTCCAGCGTCCGCCGCAGGAATTTGCTCGCAGCGAAAAAGTCTTTGACCGTCGACTCCACGAAGCTGGCCATCAGCACCTCAAAGGTGACGCGCTCGCCGACGTGCGTGAATGGGGCTCCGTCGAAATCGAATCCGA
>JBDUAH010000093.1:0-8382 GCA_040004745.1 Chthoniobacterales bacterium
CATACGCAGTTGCTCATTTTTACGGAGCAGCTGGGGCATTTGCTGCAGGCCGGGATGACGCTGGATGAGGGTCTTTCGGTTTTGCGGAAGCGGCTGAAGCATCCGCGCGTGCAACAGATGACGGCGTCACTCCACCAGGCGCTGGTGGATGGGCGGAGCTTCTCGCAGGCGTTGCGCGATTTCCCGCGCATTTTCCCGGCGATCTATATCAACCTGATCGCGGCGGGTGAAGCGAGCGGTTCGCTGCCGGAAATCCTGAAGCGGCTGGTGGAGCATCTGATGCAGGCGAAGGATCTGCGCGATCGGGTGCAGCAAGCGTTGATTTATCCGGCGTTTCTGGCGGTGGCGGGTGCAATATTGATGACGGTTTTCATCACTTTCATGGTGCCGCAGTTGACGAATTTTATGTCGCAGAACGGCGGGACGTTGCCGTTGCCGACGCGGATGCTGGTGAGTTTTAACCATTTGATCACAACCTGGTGGTGGCTGGCCGCGGCGCTCGCGGTCGCGGGTTTTGTTGGCCTGCGCGCGTTTATCCGGACCGAGGAAGGACGCGTGGCGTGGGATCGTTTTCGGCTGCGGGCGCCGGGTTATGGGCGGATCATTAAACATCGTTACTACGCGCAGTTTTCCCGCACGCTCGGGACGTTGATGGAGAACGGCGTGCCACTGCTGCGTGCGCTCGATCTGGTGACGGAGATCGCTGGCAATCGCTATCTGGAGCGAAAACTCGGAGAGGTGCGCAAGTCGGTGATCGACGGCGCGAACCTCTCTGCTGCGCTGAGCAAGCAGGACCTGTTTCCAGAATTGTTCACCGATATGATGGCGGTGGGCGAGCAGACCGGCCACTTCGCGCAGACGATGCAGACGATCGCGGATGTCTATGAACGGGAGCTCGATCGGACGGTGAAGATTATCTCCACGCTCATTCCGCCGGTCATCATTGTCTGCATCGCGGTCATCGTGGGTTTCGTCGTTTACAGCATCCTTTCGGCGGTGTTCGAGATGACGAGTGGTTTACAGGCGCGCCCGCACTGATTAAGGTCGCCTGCGATGTTCCTACGGTATTTTGCGATAATCGCTCTGCTTCTCGCTTTCGCGGGATCGTCCCGCGCGCAGGATGCAATGCATGAGGGCCTGCCAGAACTGCGGGACGCCAATGGCAGTCCGCTTCCACTGCCGCACAGCGCGTGGCTGGATTTACGGCAGGCCGCGGCTGAGCATTCGACGCCGCAGAATACGCCCAGCTGGGTGGAATCGGTCGCGCTGGTGCACGCCCCCGCGCAGGCCGATGCGCCGGCAAAAACGGTCTTCCGCATTCGCGTAAGCCGCCCGCAGATCGCGCTGCAAGTTTTGCTCATGCGCGTGCTCTTTGAGGATAAACCGGACCATCAGCCGACCATTACCATCTGGGATGAATCGGGGACCCAAGTGATGCAATCCAAGCCCCTCGGCGCGGGCATTGATCTCGCGACATCGGAAAGCGTGATGCTGCCGATGATCGGCGTCTCTTGCATCGACCTGGAGGTAAACGGAGACGGCAGCACCGTGCGCGGCGCATTTCTGGATTGGATGATGAGCCGGACGGTGGCGCATCCGATCACGGCGGAGGCACAGGATATCATGGCGGCGCCGTTTGAGGCTGCCGCGCCTTTGCACGTGCCGACCAAGGACACGGAAACCTTCGGCACCGTCACCGCGAGT
Organism: Chthoniobacterales bacterium; assembly: GCA_040004745.1. GTDB lineage: Bacteria > Verrucomicrobiota > Verrucomicrobiia > Chthoniobacterales > UBA10450 > JACCTI01. The sequence goes on from JBDUAH010000093.1 coordinate 1,705, forward strand.
CTCGCGCCGGAAGTTATTCGCATCGGTGCCAGCATGCAGACGGGTGCTGCGTTCCAGTTTGGCCTAGAGAGCCAACCGCTGATGGCTTTGCTCAGCTTTGAAGTCGCGAGCGCGTGGGTGGACTCGCCGCCGGAAATCTATGTGAATGGAGAGCCGGTTGGTCCCGTCTCGATGACTTTCCCGGACCTGGCCGATCCGGCCTATCGCGGCGAGACCGCGCGCTTGATCAGCCCGATGCGCTTTCGTTACACCGGCTGGTTGCGCGCGCAGAAGTTGGTCCCGGCGTCCTATTTGAAGACCGGAACGAATGATGTGATCGTAATCGGAGGCCCGGGAACGCCGGCCTCGGCGATTCGCGCTACCCAAATCCAGCTAAAGTATTTGTGGGATAAATCCGATTACCTGCTTGATCCAAAATGAAAACTTTCTCGCCCGCGCGCCGTAATCAAAGCGGATTCACCCTGCTGGAAATCATGCTTGTGGTCGGAATTATCGTGATCATCCTGGGTGTGGCCGTGTCCCGCTTGGGCAACACGACCGGTATTGCCAAAGACATGGCCGTGAAGGCGGATATCCAAACGATCTCCACCCAGTTGCGTCTGTATGAAAGCGTGAATGGCTTCACTCCCACAACCGAACAGGGTTTGCAGGCTCTGGTAACGAAACCGAGCACGGAGCCGTTGCCATCGCGCTGGTATCAACTCTTCAAGGAGATGCCGCAGGATCCTTGGAAGAATAATTACATTTACCTATCTCCCGGACGGAAAAATCCGACCAGCTACGATCTTTATTCTGCGGGTCCCGACCGTTTGCCTGATACGGCGGACGATAACTGGGGAAACTAGTGTAGCCACGTCCCTGCGGGACGTGTGAGAGCGACGTGACGGCCGTTTGTCGACGCACCTTTGCGGAAATCGATGCAAAGTGCCCCGCCTATTACGGCGACCGAGCGCCGTCGCTACATTGTCGTCTCTCGAGGGGACGCAAAATCCCTAACGAGCGCTACTCGTCCTTGGCCGACGCGTCCACCTTTTGCTCGACTTGGGCTTCGGGGACGCTGTTCGGATTGCGCTGAATCACCCCCCTTACACGCGGCGGCGGCGTGGGCAACGTGGGAATGATTCCGGGGCGCGGAGCGCCGGGATTGTACTGCGGCACGGGCGGAACCGCGGACATCGACTGCGGAATTTGCGGTTGCGCCTGGATTGGCATCGGCGGCGCGGAATTAGCCACCCCTTGCGAGAGCAGCGCCTGGTTAAAGGTGAGCGTGGCCGTCTGGCCATCTTTATTGATCGTGACTTTGGTCTCACCAATGCGATCGGACCAATCGATGTGGTCAATTTTATAGCCTTCCACCGGTGCTTTGGTGGTGAGATAGACTTTGAGATTTTTGTCCGTGGTGGAAGCAATCGTGACCAAACCGCCATCCGCGGTGCGCGCTGCGTTCGCGATAAAAAGGTCTTTCGCGAAATTCGGCGTCGCCGCGGGAATCGCGACCGCGCTGGCGACGGCAAACGGCGACTTGTTCATCATCGCCTGATAACGCGCGAAGACGGGCGCCTTCGGCAAATCATCCGCCGCGAAAACGCTGAGGATACCGGCCGTGACGAGCGCAAGAGAGAGAACGTATCGTTTCATAGTTTCCTTATTTTGGCGCGAACCAGCGCGCGATTTTGAATTTACCACGCATCATCGTCGGGTCCGCAGAATCGATCGCGAGATTGACGCTCTCGAAGACGACGAATGACTCGGGCTTCTGCACTTCGTAGAGAAAGTGAACGAGCGGCGGCCAGGGGCTCTTCGTTTCCACGGCCGCGAAGACTGCCTGATAATTAGGATTGGTTTCTCCAGAACCGATCGAGGGATTTTCGAGCAGCACGTTATGTTTGGAGGCGACCTGCTTCACTTGATCGAGCAGCGACGACGCCTCCTGCGGGCTTTGCAGCGTCGGCTGATTTTTCTTTAACCACTCGGCGCGCTTCTCCCACATGGGTTTTTCCTGGAGGAAAACGGTCTGCTGCGTGCGCATGGCCCGGCGCTCCGCCAGCTCCGCCCGCGTGCGGGATAGCATGCCGAGGAGGATATTCCACAGGTAGAGATTGATGAGAAGGAACAGCGTCCCGGCGATGATCATCGAGAGGACGCGCTCGCGCGGATTCATGCGCAGGAACCAAGCGGGCATCATCATTTCGGTTTTCCCTCCAGCCGAAATTGCGCGTGATTATTCGGAAGAATGCGCGGCGCCGCCATCTCGAATTGAAAGGTCTTAAGGCCGGGATTCGTTTTCACCTTGTCGGCAAACTGATACGCCAGCGCGGGCGTGCTGGCTTCGCCGTCGACGGAAAGTTGACGCGCGGATTGCTGGTAAGTGGTGATCTGCACGTCGGGCGACGGCAAACTCTCGAAGAGGTGAAGCAAAATCTCGATCGGGTAATAACCCGGATCGATCGCGGGCGAGAGCGCTTTCCATTTCTTCTCCGTCTGCCGGATGAAGGCGACGCCGGGTTCATCCTTCGCGATCCGACGTTCGAGCCGTCTGGATTCAAACCGCAGCACCATGACGAAGATCGCGAAAAGCAACAGCACCGCCGCGTAAACGGCGCCGGCCCAAATCAGCCGCTTTTTCCATTCTGTCAGCCGAGTCAGTTCCGCGCGGCGCTGCCGCCAGGCGTCGGGCAACAGGTTCAGTTTCGTGGCCGCAGGCGGCGTTTCGATCGCGATCAAATCGGCGCGACTAACGAACATTCCCTGCACGACATCGCGCAGCTCGAAGAGGCTCTCGTCCAGCAGCACCGTGGGGAAAGAAGTATCGATGCCCTGAAGCTCCGCGCTCAGCGCGAGCTGCGGCAAATCGCGTTGCAACTGCGTCCCATCCGCGCCGTCGAGCGAACGGGTAAAGCCCAGTTTCCCATCCTCGCTGATCGCGCAGACGAGCGCTTCACCTTCCGGATAAATGAAAAATGCGCGCCCGGAGGAAGCATGGGTGGCGGCGCGTTGCGCGGCGTAAACCGTGACTTGGCTGGGAATGATTCCGCGCGAAAGAAGAGGCTGCACGAGCTCGGACAGTTTCTCGTTATGCACGGCCACGGCAGAGACGACACTCCCCTCCTCTGTCTGATTGATGATCTCGAAATCGGTCGTCACTTCTTCCGTGGAATAAGGCAGCGCCTTCTCGATCTGGATCCGCACCACGGCGTCGAAATCCGCTTCCTCCACTACGGGCAACCGAAGGCGCTGCGCCAGGATGGAACTCGCGGGCAGGCCAAGGATCAGGTTTTGCGTCCCGTTTAAATGGGGAATGGTTTCCTCGATCGTAGGAACAGTTTGCACATCCCAGCTGGGAGTGCTGCCGTTCGTTCCGGCGACTGCGGCCCGCACCACACTCCATCCGTGCGCCGTCGGCAGCAGGTAAACGGGAGACGAATCTGTTTTTTTCGTCTTCGTCTTCACATCTCTTTCCAGGTGATCAATTGCGGGATGGCTCCGGATTTTCGCACGACCATTTGCACCACGCGCGTGACATTGCCGGATCGCCCGGTGCTGACAATGCGCACCACCTGATCCTTGAAGGTCACCAGCGGAGCAAGCTGTTTAAACTGTTCCGTCGAAAAGCCAAGCGCCACGCGCACATCTTCCAGCGACTTAAGGGGGGCATCGTCCTCCGTCCCATCGATGCCATCCTGCCCCGCGCGCAAGGCAAGAAATTGCTCCACCGCCGGTTCGGTCATACCGGGCAAGGAAAGGAGCAAATCGCGCGGCGCCCACGCCAGATCGACGGGGCCGGTGCTATTCAACGTGAGTCCAGCATCCCAACCGGGTTGCGCGCAGAAATCCGCCCAACCGCGGATTCGCTTCACGTCCTCGATCCGGACGAGGAGCGTATTGGCAGGACGATAATCACCGTCGATCTCCGCGCCGTTCAGGCGGACGAGATTATCCGGGTCCACCCAGTCCAGCAGAGTGTCGATCATGTGATCGCGGTCGTTCAGTTCCACGCCTTTCGTCTCCAGATATTTCCGGAGCAACTCCAGGCGGGCGGGATTCTCGCCGGCCAGCACCCAGTTCAAATTCAGCCTTCCGCCTTCGCCAGTGATCCGGGCTTCGTAGGTTTGCGTGCGACTGACGCCGCCGCGCAGGACCGCCGCGCCAGAATTCACTGCGGGATGGAGCGCAATCTCGCTCCCAGAACTGGCCATGGCTTCTGCTTCCAGGACACGGGTGGCCTCGCCGTTGATGGCGAGCCGGGAATTGATATCCAGCGCCCACGCGATGACCATGGCGCTGAGGACAAACAGCGCCCAGAGCGCGAGCATGAGCGCGGCGCCGGATTCGTTAGATCGATGGGGTTTGCGAGACATGAATCAGAGTGGTGTCCGCGCGAGCGCGATGATGGTTTCCCACGGCACCGGATTGTCCGGACGCCCGATAATCAGTTTCACCAAACGCGGGAGCGTAATCGCATCGGTCCATTTTTCGACCCAGACGTTCAAGCGCGGATCAAAGTAGCGGATCTGGATGCTCTGGACATCAGGCAGAAGCGGGACCCAGCTCTCGGCGGCTTCGCTTTTCTTGTTCGGATCGTAGGCCTGACGCGCGAGGCCGAGTTCCAGTTTATCGCTCGACTTTGCCACCGGTCGGAGGCGCAGACTGACACGATATTCGCCCGAGGCGTAGCGCGTGAGAAGGCCGGGGCCCGCGCTACAAAGCCAGGTGATTTCGTCGCGCGAGCGGTCGTTGAGCTTTATCGGCTCCCCGGTCAAAGCGCCTGTACCAGATGGCAAGCTGGTCCATTCCGCGCTGAGGAGCCGAACGAAGCCGGCATATTGCTCATCCGCGAGGTTCGTCTCCGATGAGATGCGTAGCGCGGTGAGGTTGGTGGAGACGAAGCGGTAAATCGCGAGCGACATGAGCCCGAGAATCGCCACCGCGAGCATGATCTCGAGGAGAGTGAACGCGATGCGGTGCGCTGTCTTAACCGGCTCGGTAAACATAAAATTCCACTTGGCGTGATTGCGCGACTGCGCCGCGAGTCCACTGCGCGGTGAGCGTGACGCGGCTCAGCCCGTTCAACTCGGTGCCTTGTTCGCTTTTCAGGCCTGCAGGCACACTTTTCTGTTTCACCTTCACCTCGCCGTAACCCGTATCGTATTTGATCTCGCGCGTTTCTTCCGGTGCGCCGGGTGTGGCTTGTACCTCGGCCATGCGGTTCGAGAGGATTTGGCGAACGCGATCCTCTTGTGTGCTGAGGACGCTGGCGTTCATGCAATTTTCGACCGAGCGACCGAGCGCGAGCACGCCCACAACGAAAATCGTGACTCCGATTAGCACCTCGTAGAGGGCGAAGCCGAGTTGTGAAGCCGGCCGGCAGCTATTTTGTCTCATAGCTCGAGAGGGTTCCGCGCGCGGTAAGGCTGGCGTAATTTGCCGTCCACGATCCATCCACGCCTTTGTAAGAAACGACCGCCGGCTCGCACGTGCCCGATGGCCAGAAGACCCACTCGGCCGGCGGATCGTCGACTAGCGCAGCCGGCAATGTGAGCAGAAACGCATCGCCTTTCTGCAGAGGAAACTGCGCGGTCGGGACCTTCGGATCTTCGCCTTTCATATAGGCCTCGGGTCGGAGGATCAGATGGTCTTTCTGCCAGACGATCAGATACGAACGCCGATCCGCGACGCTGCGTTCCTGCGCGAGGCGGACGAATTTGTTCAGGTCGTCGAAAGATCGGCGCAGGCGGCGATCGGCCATCACGCCCTGCATGCTCGGGACTGCGATGAGCAGCATCAAAATCATGATGAAAATCGCGATAACGATCTCTACCAAAGTGAAAGCGTGGCGGTTACGCCGCATAGGGGAAAAGTAATGCTCGCGTCTCAAATCACAACAGCGCCCGAAGCGCGGTCGGTTGCCGCCTAGTTGCCGTGCGCAACCAGTCGCTAAAAAAACGCAAGCGAACGACAGCACTGGCGCGCCGAGTGGGTTAACGTTTTCCGGTGAAGCAAGGAACGGCTACAGTATCAGCGAGCCATTTTTCTCCTGCGCGTGTGACGATTATTCCCAAACCACCCAGCAAAAGCCGTCCCTCCGGCAAGGGATGGCGGCGCGCTCTCCAAGTTCTCCTTTTCATCGCAATGGCGTCGGTGGTGGGAATACTCATCTGGCAGGGAGTGACGGCGGAGGGGAACCCCGATCCACTACGCCCGCGCTCAAATCCGGCCTCGGCCTTTCTCGATATTGGCGTGTTGGTTTTCCGTGAGGGGTTGGAATGCATCCTCGTCCTAGCGGCGATCACCGCCAGTATGGTGGGCGCGAAAGCCCAGCATCGTCGGCCGGTTGCGGTCGGAGCTGGGATCGCGTTCATCGCGAGTTTGATTACGTGGTTCATCGCGGTCGGCATCATGGGAGAGCTGAGCGATAGCGTGCCTGCGCTCGATCTCCAGGCCGCGACCGGCTTGCTCGCGATTGTGGTCCTGCTCGTGATCATGAACTGGTTTTTTCACAAGATTTACTGGGGCGGCTGGATCAAGGCACACAATCGGCGGCGGAAGACACTCCTGGCCGAAGCAAGCGCGGTCGCGATCTCGCAGCAGAGTCTCTATTGGGGATTCATCCTGCTCGGCTTTACTTCGCTTTATCGCGAGGGCTTCGAGGTTGTGCTTTTCCTGCAGAGCTACAACCTG
>JBDUAH010000335.1:0-2506 GCA_040004745.1 Chthoniobacterales bacterium
GTTACGATGATGGCGGAGCCTGTGATCATGGCGGCGTATTCGCCGAGGAAAAAGAGAGCGAACTTCATCGAGCCGTACTCGGTGTGATAGCCGCCAACGAGTTCGGTTTCCGCTTCAGGTAAATCGAAGGGGAGGCGATTCGTTTCCGCAAAGATCGCTACGGTAAAGACGCAGAAAGAGATGAGCATGGGAATGGCGAGGAGCCATTTTTGCAGGTTGCCCCAATCGCCGATGAAGGGCGCGATCATCCAGCCGTGATCGATCTGATATTGCACGATGCTGGTGAGGCGAAGCTGGCCGACAAGGAGGAAAATGGGAATGACCGCGAGGCCGAGCGAGAGCTCGTAGGAAATCATCTGCGAGGTGGAGCGCACGCCGCCAAGGAACGGGTATTTCGAATTAGACGACCAACCGGCGATGACGATGCCGTACACGCCTAACGAGGCGATGGCGAAGACGTAGAGAACGCCGACGTTGATGTCGGCAATGACCATCGGGACGCCCCAAAGTGTGCTGCCGAAGGGCACGACCGCGATGGTGGCGATGGCGGGAACCATCGCGAGACATGGCGCGAGCCAGTAGTAGAATGTGTTTACGTGCGCAGGGGTGAAGTCTTCCTTCAGGATGAACTTCAGCGCGTCGGCGACCGGCTGGAAAAGGCCGGCGGGGCCGACGCGGTTGGGGCCGACGCGATCCTGAATGAGGGCGCTGACGCGGCGCTCGGCGTAGACGGTGTAGGAGACCATCGGGAGGATGATGACAAAGATCACGCCGAGGGTTTTGGCGAGAGAGGTGAGGATGAAAAACCAGTCCATGCTCGTTAGGCGGGCATCGCGTTAATTTGCGGCCTTATCCGATTCCGGTTTGTTGCCCTCGTGACGAGCTGACTCATCGAGTTTTGGAGCCTCTGCGATTTCCATGACCTGCGTTCCCAGATCGCCGATTCTGCTCAGGGTCAAGCCGGAGAACTCGGGGATCGCCTGGCTCATTTGCGCGAAGACTTCTTCGATGGTGTAAATGCCGTTTTGCCCGGAGTGCTCCTGGATCAGATCGCGCAGGATTTCCCAGCCATCGCGGGCCTGACCAGGCGGAAGGATGGCGCGATTCAAGCGCTGCAGACGGCCTTTGCCATTAATCATGGAGCCGCGTTTCTCGGCGAAGCCGGAAGACGGAAGTAGAGCCGTGGCGCACGCCGTGGCTGGATTCTCCAGCAGATCCATGCAGACAAACGCGGGAAGACTGGAGAGCTGCTCGGCGGTAAGGCCGGCGTCGAGTGGATTTTCTCCCAACGCGATGAGGGCTTTGACCTGCCCGTTTGCGATGGCCTGGACGATAGAGGGAAGCTGTGCGCCGGGATCGCCGGTCACGCGCATGACGCGGGCACCGTTTGTGTTCGGGTTGCGATCCGCGCTGAGTAGGATGTCGTCGCTGGCGCCGTGGCGCGGCACGATATCCATAAGTTGAACGCCGAGCACCTGCGCGAGCCGCGCGGTCAGCCAGAGTTCTTCATTCGTCATTCGGCCGGAGGCGATGATCGCGATTTCCCAGCCATTGAAATGCTTCAACTGCGCCGCCGCGTGCATGATCGCCGTCTTCCAATCGGAGGCGATCAGCTTTTCGCCAGTGAGGATTTTCGGCTCGAGGAGGCGCTCGCTGGATTGCAGGTAATCGAAATTCAGTCGCCCGTAGTCGCACATCCAGGTGGAGTTGACGGCGTTATTCTCGCGCGGTGTCTGTCGGTAAATTTTCCCTTCACGCGTGCCGATGATGGTATTGCAACCCGTCGCACAACTGGTGCAAAAGCTCTTCGTTTCCTTGAGGAACCAGACCCGCATCTTAAAGCGAAAGTCCGACGAAGTGAGCGCGCCGACCGGGCAGATGTCGACTGTGTTTAACGAGTAGTTGTTCTCGAGTTTCTTGCCTGGGTGCGCGGTGAGGACGCTGTGGCTGCCGCGATCGACGAAGCCGAGCACATCATCCTTCGCGATCTCCTGGCAAAAGCGAATGCAGCGCGAACAAAGAATGCAGCGTTCGTCATCGAGCGTGACGCGCGGTCCCAGTTCGACGTTCTTCGGTTTCTTGACCTTGTTCTCGAGAAAACGCGAGGCCGAGTTGCCGTATTCGACGCTGAATTCCTGGAGCCGGCATTCGCCAGCTTGATCGCAAATCGGGCAATCGAGCGGATGGTTGATGAGGAGGAATTCCATCACCCCGCGCCGGCATTCGTCCACCATGGGCGAAGTGGTGCGGACGCCCATCCCTTCCGCAACGTCTTGCGCACAGGAGATCTGCGGACGCGGCATCCAGTTGATCATCGGCATGCCATCTTCGCCGAGTTCGGGTTTGCGATCGGCACCCATCTTCGGCATGCCCATTTCAATTAGGCACATCCGGCAGTTGCCGGGGGAGCTGAGGTTCTTGTGGTAGCAATAGCGTGGGATGTAGCTACCCGCCTGCTCGCAAGCTTCGATCAGGCGCGTGCCTTTCGGGAATTGCTTCCAGACGC
>JBDUAH010000336.1:0-2504 GCA_040004745.1 Chthoniobacterales bacterium
AAACATTCACGCCGCGATGCCTCGCCGCCAGCGCTTCGCGCAAAGCTTCGTCGCAACTCAGGTGCACGATGTAAACCCGCGCGCCGGTCAACTCCGCGAAGGTCATGAGATGATGCACACCTTCCGCTTCCACCAGCGGTGGCCGGCTCTCATGGTGCTGTTCCGGTCCGGTCAGCCCGGCGCCTAACAACTCCCTTTGTCGCTCGGCCACCAGGGTCTCGTTTTCGCAATGCGCGGTGATGGTCACCCCTAGTTCCTTCGCCAGCTTCAGCGTGTGATAGAGCTCCGCGTCATCGATTCCAAACGCGCCTTTGTAAGCGAGAAAAATTTTAAAGGATGAGATCCCGGCCGCCACGATCTCGCGCAACTGCGCCGCGTTCTCCGCGTCGAACCGCGTTACCCCCATGTGATAGGTGTAATCGCAGGCAGATTTTCCGGCGCTCTGATCCTTCCAGAGCGCGAAACCATCGGCCGCGCTCATGTCGCGCGCTGGGCAAACCATCTCGAAAATCGTCGTCGTCCCGCCGACCAAAGCCGCCTTGCTCGCGGTCTCGTAGGTGTCTTTCGCGAACGCGCCCATGAACGGCAGATAAATATGCGTGTGCGGATCGATGAATCCCGGGAACAAGTATTTCCCGCTCGCATCGATCACTTCGCAGCCAGCGGGCGCGTCAATGTCGCGATCGATCCGCGTGATCGTTTCGCCCTCGCAAAAGATGTCGGCCACGTAGCGCACGTCGCCCGTTACAATCTCCCCGCCTTTGATCAGTAATGGCATGATTTCAGTATTAGCGGCCACGCTTCGGTTCGAGGATTTTGAGTCCACGAAAATAATTGCGCAGATATCCGCGATCAGCGGTCAACAGCCCGTTCGCTTGCCCCAAACCGTGGGCGCCAATCAGAAAATCAGGAATCAAATTCCGACGCGGACCGCCGGCTCGGCGGTATTCGGCAAACCTCTGTCCGGCGATAAAAGCTGTCGTCGGTTGAATGGAATCGTAAGCCAGCCCCAATTCTCGGAGGCGGCTTTGCAATTTTTCTTCCGATTCAACCAAGGCCGAGAGCTCGGCGTAAACCACCTCGCAAACAGACAGACGAGCTTCACGCCCGAGCTGCAAGATAAAATCCAGCCAGGCCGCGCCGCCCTGCTCGTCCTTGACGATGGCGAGAATCACCGAGCTATCGACGCTTAGCAGCACGCGATTTTTTCTGTGGTGGCAACTCGACTGGACCGCGCAACCACTCGATCCATTCGTCGACGCTCTTCGCCTTTAGTTCTTCCTTCATCGAGCCAAGCACCGCATACGCCTTCTCGCGGTCGACCACTCGATGCGCCTTCAAAAAAGGGGCCTCTTCGTCAAACTCCAGGACCTGTCCGGTCTTCAATCCCAGACGCGCCCGGATCTGGCTTGGAATAGTAATCTGGCCCTTGCTCGTAATCGTCGCGGTCACGCGAATGACGGTAGGCTCTTGAAGTAAGGCGGACAAGTAAGGAATCTATTTCTTCCACACGTCGCCTACGCCTTCGCCGAACCAACGCGTGGTCACGACTTTTTGCTGGGTGTAAAACTGGACGCCTTCTTTGCCCTGAATGTGGAGATCGCCGTAGAACGATTCATCCCAACCGGTGAACGGAAACATCGCCATCGTCGCCGGCACGCCCACGTTGATGCCGACCATGCCCGCCTTCACGCGATGCTTAAACTCGCGCGCGGCCTTGCCGGAATTCGTGAAAATCGCGGTGCCGTTGCCGTAGGACGATTTGTTCGCAATCGCGATCGCGGCATCGAGGTCGTCCATCCGCATCACGTTGAGCACCGGTCCGAAAACTTCCTCCCGCGCAATCTTCATCTCGTTTTGCACTTGATCGACGATCGTCGCGCCGACAAAGAATCCATTCGGCGCGTCCGACACTTTCACACCGCGACCGTCCGCAATGATGCGCGCGCCTTCCTGCTCACTAATCGCGACCAGATTTAGGACGTGATCGCGATGTTGCGCGGTGATGACGGGGCCCATATCTGGCTGCGTCGAGGTGTCAGTTGTTCCCACCTTGATCGCGCGCGCCGCTTCCACTAACGAGGGCAATACGAGATCCGCCGCTTTCCCCACCGTGATCGCGGTCGAGCCTGCCATGCAGCGTTCGCCGGCGCACCCGAATGCAGCCGCCGAGAGCGCTTCCACGGTCTGGTGCACGTCCGCGTCCGGCATCACCACGATGTAATTTTTCGCGCCGCCATTCGCCTGCACGCGCTTGCCGTGGCGCGTGCCGGTTTCAAAAATGTATTTCGCGACGGGGGACGATCCGACGAATGAGATCGCTCGCACTTTAGGATGCGTCAGTAGTGCGTCGACGCATTCGCGGCCGCCATGCACCACATTCAACACGCCTTTCGGCAGTCCCGCTTTCTCCAGCAGCTCGATCAACATCACCACCGTCAGCGGCACTTTCTCGCTCGGCTTGAGCACGAAAGTGTTCCCGCAAACGAGCGCGAGCGGGAACA
>JBDUAH010000094.1:0-8347 GCA_040004745.1 Chthoniobacterales bacterium
TAAGCGCGACAGGCGCGAATGTGAAAGACCTGACCCAGACGGTGAAGACGCAGCCCTGGCGATTGATCTGGCCGAGCACGAAGAAATATCCGGAGGACGGGGCGGCACAAGCGTCCGACACGATCACGGTGCGTAAGACAGCGAAGCGCGCACGCGGTTCGCAGAAGGCCGCACCGACGTCGACACCGCGTTCACGGCGCTGAGTTCATTCGTTTCGGCAACAAAGTAGCGGATCGCCGCAGCCCGCGTGTCTGTAGTCGACACGGCCCCACCCGGGTCAACCCGAGCCGCGAAGCGTGTCGAGGGATCTCGCCGGATCTGCGCGAACATCCTTATACATTCGGGCACGCCAGACCCGTTGCGGGATCCCTCGACCGTCTGGCGCCGCTCGGGATGACGCTTGCGGCGTTGGCGTTGCGACGCGCGCTGCTCAAATACCGTCGAAAACCCTACCCTTTCGTCAGGCGCGCTTGCAGGAAGGACATCACTGCTGCTTCCACCGAACGCAGATCGGGAAGGTTCTTCTCCAGCGCCTGCTCCGTCTTTCGACGCAGTCCGTCGATCATTTCGCCAGAGAGGTAAGTCTCGAAAACATCGGGGTGAACGTAGCATTTCCGGCAGACAGCTGGCGTGTTTCCGAGAATCTTCGCCACTGCGCTGACGGCGTTTTTCACATTAGCTTTCGCGGCCGTCTTCGTCTCGGCAGGACCGACTGCGTTCAGCGCGACCGCAGCCAGAACGGTCCCGGCCCAAGTGCGAAAATCCTTAGCGGTAAAATCTTCGCCCGTGATTTCCTGCAAATACTCGTTCACGTCCTGCGATCTAATGTCTCGCACTTCGTCCTCCTCATCCACGTAAGCGAAGACCTCCTGGCCAGGCAGATCTTGAACTTTTTTCACGATGCGGCTCAGCCGTCGGTCGGCCATATCGACCTCGTGCATGACCCCGCTCTTCCCGCGGAATTTAAAACGCACTTTCGTGCCGCTCACCTGCACGTGGTTGTTCCGCATTGTCGTTAGACCATAAGATTTATTGTCGCGGGCATACTCTTCGTTCCCCACGCGAATAAAGGTCCGCTCCATGATGGAGACGATAGCCGCGAGCACCTTTTCCTTCGGTAAGCCGCGCCGCTCCAAATCGGCTGCGACCCGTTTACGGATTTTCGGCAAGGCGGCGCCGAAGATCACCATCCGGTCGTATTTGGTTTCCTCCCGCGCCTCACGCCATTTTTCGTGATAGCGATATTGCTTCCGACCGCGAGCATCGATGCCGGTCGCCTGCAGGTGACCGTTCGCAGTGGGGCAAATCCAAACGTCCTCATACGCCGGAGGGACGGCGAGGCGGCGGATGCGCAAGAGACGACTCTCGTCCGTGATCTTCTTGCCCGAGGTGTCGAAGAACTCGAAAATCTTCCCCTTTTTCTTGCGCGTGTAGCCGGGCTTGTCATCGCTGACATAGCGAAGACCGGCCGCTTCCGCCGCCTCTTCGGGATCAGTGACGACTTCGAGATCAGCGATCTTCTTCTTCTCGCGAGCGATGGCAGCAACAGTGGGCACGCATCAGATACGCGCGCGATGGCTTCCGAGGTTGCCTTACGTTTGCGAGACGGAAGCCGTCGGAGCCAGCGCGGCTGGTTAACGTTACGCGCCGTAGCTCTTCGTGAACTTTTTGCGCGATTCGGCTTCTTCGGCCGGAGGAGCCGGGGTGCTGGGCGCCTCCGTTTCCTTTGGCGTGGTGTCGACTGCGATTGGAGCAGGAGAGTCCACTTCACCTGCGGGCGCCGCCGGAGCTGCTCCCGATTTCCCGCCAGGTCCGCTGCGCGACACTTCCACGAACGCCATTTGCAGATTCGCGAGCGTGTTCTTAATCACCGAGGACTCTTCATCGCTCAAATTGCCGCGGGTCTTTTCCTGAATCATTGCGAGTTGGTCGATGAACATCTTCGCGACTTCCAGGTTCACTTCGCCTTGCCCGGTCTGCGGATTGGGAATTTGACCCAAAAAGAGCGCGGCGTTTTGCGCCTGCATCATGACGAACTCGATAAAGCGTTGGGTCATTTCGCCGGATTGGGTGTTGGTTTGGATTTCGGCCATGGTTATTCCTCGTTAGAATTTGCGGTTGTCTCCACGGGTCTGACCGTGACGATGACGCAGGGCTGCTGTTGAAAATATTTCTCCGCGACGCGTTTTACTTCCGCCACGGTGACGCCTTCGATCTCGCGTTCGAGCTGCTGGTAATGGTCGAAGCCGAGGCCGTAGAGCTCGTCCAGTCCGGTGACGTAGCCAAACGAGTCGTTGCTTTGATTGGTGATTTGCTGCTGGCCAATGAGCTTCTTTTTGGCGCGCTGCAGTTCCACTTCCGTCAATCCCTCCGTGGCCAGCTTCCGAATTTCGTCCAGCAACGCGGTCTTCACCGGCGCGAGCTTCTGCGGATCGGTCCCGAGATAAAAGGCGAACATTCCCGGCACCAAGCCGAGCATTTGGCTAGAGCCGACGTAGTAAGCCAGGCCCATTTGCTCGCGGATGCGAACGAAGAAACGCGATCCTAGATCGCTGCTGGCTTCGTCGATCAATTCCAAGGCGAAGCGATCCTGACTCATCATATCGGCGCCGCGATAGCCGACCATAAGGACGCCCTGCGCCTTGTCTTTCAGGCTTTCGACTTCGATCGTTTTCGTGATCGGCTGGTTTGGTTTTGCGTCCGTTAGGGCGAGCTCGCCGGACCTCAGAGTGCCCAGCGTTTGTTCGAAAAGCTGGCGCACGTCTTCCGCTTTGACGTTACCGAAAACGGAGATGACGCCATTTTTGGCCACAAGATAACGATCGCGAAAAGCGAGCAAATCTTTCTGAGTGAGTTTCGGAATCGCGGCCTCGGAACCTTTGCCGCGCAAGCCATAGGGATGGCCGGCGAAGAGTGCTTCGCGCAGGAGATTCCGCGCCACCGAAGTGAGGTGCTCATCCTCTTCCTTCAACGCGGCGAGCAGGACTTCCTTTTCCCGCTCCACCGCGGCTTCGGGCATGGTGGCATTGAGAAGAATGTCGGCCAGCAATTCGCCACCAGTCCGGAGATCTGGCTGCGTCACTTCGAGGGAAACGTTGAAACTATTATTGCCCGCTTCGCTGCAAATGCTGCCGCCAACCGCTTCGATGGTGTCGGCTATTTGTTCGGCTGTGCGAGTGGTCGTGCCTTTGAGGAGCACCTTCGTCATGAGCTGCGTGATTCCGTTGGTCGCCGCCGTTTCCGCGAGCAAGCCGCCGCGAAACATCGCCGTCATCGAGATGAGCGGGAGACGCGGGTCTTCGCGCACCAGAAGGCGCAGGCCATTCGAGAGCTGCAGTTTTTGGATTTCGCCCGCCGCGATTGACTTGGCTGAGACCGCGCTGGCGGCGAGCGCTCCCGGCGGATTCAACGTGACGACGGTGAGATTCGCGGTGTGCAGGTAGGTGCGCGCGACGCGGGCGATGTCGTCTGCGGTCACCCGTTGCGCAGCTTCCAGATACTCGCGGGTGAAATTCAGGTTTCGCGTCAGCAGCCAGTTCGAACCGAGATCGGAAGCCTGGCCACGCATCGTGGTGAGGGAGCTGAGATGATGGCTGAGGGAAATTTTCTTCGCCTTCGCCATTTCGGCTCCAGTGACGCCATTCGTTTTAACGTCCTCGACGATCTGCAACAACAGTTCATGGGTTGCCGCGCGCTTCTCCGGTTCCGTCATCGCGTCGATCCCGAATAAGCCCGGTTCTCCCGGCGTATACGAAAACGCGGAAACGCCAAACGCCAGACCGGACTCTTCCCGGACCTGCCGGTAAAGACGCGAGCTGCGTCCGTCGCCTAAAATCGTCGCGAGCAAATCGAGCGCCGGAACATCTGGATGCGTGACTTCGGGAATATGCCACGCGAGAGACAGGCGCGTAAGTTCAGTGGCAAATTCCTGATGCGCCTCGCGCAGGCCGAGCTGCGGCGGTTCCGGCGGCAGGTAGAGCGGTTGGAGCGATCGCGCGGGCTCGTCTTTGAAAAGTTCTGTGAGCTGTTTCCGAATTTCGTTCGCATCGACCGCGCCGACGACCACAAACGTGAGATTGTTCGGGACGTAACGCGTTTTGTAATACGACATCACCTGCTCCTGCGTGAGCTGATTGAAGACATCGAGCAGGCCGATGACTGGCAGGCAATACGGATGACGCTGATACGCGGTTGCGAAAAGCAATTGCCCGGAAACGCGATCGGGATCGTCGAAGCCCATGGCGAATTCGCGCCGGATCACTTCTTGTTCCTTCGCGTATTCCTCCGGCGGCAGGGTCGAGTTTAACATCGCGTCCGAAAGAATTTCGAGCGCAGAACTCACGCCTGCTTTCGGCACGTCGATCCAGTAAACCGTGCGATCGAATGAGGTGTAAGCGTTGATATAACCGCCGACGTCCTGCACCGCTTGTGCGATCGCATTCGCCGGGCGCGTCTTTGTTCCCTTGAAGAGCATGTGTTCGAGCAGATGCGACATCCCAGCTCCGAGATGCGCATCTTCATTAATGCTGCCGGTGGCGCACCAAGCCTGAACGCTTGCTACTGGAGCGCTGTGATCCTCTTGAACGATGATCGTCAGGCCATTCGGCAGGACCCATTTCCCGGCCGAGGTGGGCGGAAAAGTGATGGCTGGAGAACTGGCGGCAGCAGTGACTTGAAGATGTGCAGGAGAAAGCATGAGCGGAATCGCGGCGCCGCATCTGGACGCAGCGGAAATCTACGACGCCTTGGGCGCAGGCAAAGCGGGAGGCGTTTTCTTTGCGATCCGTTTCTCGGGCGTGAAGGGTTTCACAAACGCTTCCTCGAAGTCGTAAACGCTCTTGAAGTCTTCGATCGAATCCTCCTCGGTCTTCCCGAAAATGCCGGCGCCGATCAAATTAAAAACCATGTGCCCGATGTCTTCGCAGCAGGTGATTCCCCAGTAGGACAATACCGTCACCACCATGGGGCCAAACTCTTTCAGCGCGTATTGCCGCACACCTTGAAGCAGCTCCGGGCCGGCCACATGGCGCACGGGCCCACCTTTGATCTTCTTCTGCTGCTTCGTGGTGTAGTCGAGGGCGTCGCGCAAAAAGACGTACGCATCGCGGCTAAATCGCGGATCCGTCGCGATGATTGAGTCGAGCGCTTCCGCGAATCCAATTTTCTGCATGGCAAGGTTCTGTTCGGTCTAAAAACAGGACGCTAGGATACGCAGCATCGCCCCCACGAGCAACTGTGACGCGCGCGGTTTCACTGATCCGACCATACGGCAAATTCTCCGCTACCCGGCGCCTGAAAATGGAAGCGGCGGCCGCCCGGGAACTTAAAAATATCGCGCGAGATTTTTGCCCCGAGACGAACCGCTTCGGCGCGAGTCATCTCCAGTTCCGCGGAGTAAAACACCACCAGTGGACAAGCGGCAGCAGACGTCCAGTTATCGTCTGCCTCAAAAAATCCGCCTGCCAGTCGGCCATCATCGAAAGCAGCGTAATCCGGTCCGTAATCTTCAAACGCCCAGCCAAAGAGCGCGCTGAAGAACTTCTTCGTTGCGGTTAAATCGCGGGACGGCATCTCGATGTAATCGATCTTGTTCGGGAGTGACTCGTGCATCGGCGTTCGTTCTAGAACTGTGTTTCGAGCGCGTCGAGATAAACCGAAATCGGATCGTGGCGGCGCGGCACGGGTTCAGTGGCCTCCTGCGCCGCACGCAAGTACTCCCGAAAAGTCCCGCTCGCGACGCGGGACTGCGTCGCCTCATACCAATTCAGATAATCTGTGATGTCGCTCATCCGTCGGGTGAGGTCTTCGCGGGTGGCGCGCAATTCCGCCAGTCGCCGGGCTTTGGGCGCCTTGCGTCGTAGAAGTTGGGCCACGACGTGCTGATATTCACCAACGATAGACGCGTAGAGGGGATGGGCCCGCCCGGAAAGAAGGATCAGCTCGCCCTCCAGGCGTCGCAGGTCTGGGACCGCGGCCGGGTTGCGCCGAAATTGCGCGGCCTCCTCTAACGTATACACCTTCATCTCGTCGCTTTCCGGCACGGTCACCCGCAGGATTTCGGAAAGCCGGCGGTTTGTCTCATCGCAAGTAAGCGACTGGTAAGGCTCGCTCCTGGCCAGACGCGCCACGCTGCCGCGCCAGAGTTTTTCGATCCTTTCCGAGTCGGTCCCGAGGGCAGGAAAATGCGTGGCGAGGTCAGCGAATGGATCATTCGAGGACCGGTCCAAATCCGAGATGTATTGCAGTAATCGCGCGCGTCCTGCCGGACTCTCGATCAGCAGGGAAACCAGCGCCGCGGAGTAAGCGCGGTGCAAGGCGCGCGAGGGCGAATCGAGCAGATTGCGTTTTTGCTGGAGAAATTTCTGCAACGTCAGCACATCGCCCGCCTGGGCGGCGCTCAACAGTCTCGCGATCGCCGCGGCATCTTCGTCGCCCCCGAGAGCGAGAATCCCATCCAAGAGCCAATCTGGCGGTTCTACATACGCCGTTCCTGGCGGGATATTCGGCTGCGAGCGATACATGATTTCGAGCAAAACGGCACGAAGAAGCTCGCGCTTAACTTCCGGCGCACGCACATCCGAAGGAATGCGCAGCTCAAGCTGAAACTTCAGTCCCGCGCCCGTCTGATTGACGCGAAGTCGCGCGACTCGCGCAGTGGGATCACTGAGATCCGGCGGTTGGGCGTCGACGACGATCGGCGTCTGCCATTCATCGCGAGCGCCCATCACTCCCAGCGCGGTGCGCTTGCTTTGCTCGGCGAGTTCGCAAACCGCGCCGCGCAAACGGGTGTCGGGTCCATAAACGATGAACTGGCGCGAGCTGCTCACGCTCCGCTCCGCCGGCATGATCGCATCCGCTGATCGACCCCACCCGCCTAGCAGCAAGACGGCAGCGAGAAAATGAAGACGAGCGCGATTCATCAGAAGCCGAATTTATCGGAAGCGGCCCGCTACCAGCCAGAATGAAATGACGGCGACCTCAAGATCGTGCAGAGGCTGGAGGCAAACCATTGGCCATCTGCAACTTTTTCACTTGGTCGGTGTATAATAGAGACAAAGGGAATCTATGAACTTGAACAAATTAGTCATCATCGGTGGTATCGCTCTTGCCATCATCGCGGTGCCGTCCGCCAACGCCCAAAGGGGTCATCGCGGCGGTAACGCATCGCGAAGCGGAATCTCTCGCTCGAGCTCCTCCGGGGCGGGTGCGCGATCGTTCCAAACTCGCACCCGTGGAAACGGACGATTCAGCGCCAGCAGCAGCGGCGCACGCTTCGGCAACGGTCGCGGACGCGGTTATCACTGGGACGGCGGTCGCCGAGGACGCTATCGCGGTTACTACCCCTACTATTCGTCCTACCCATACGGCTACGGCTTCGGGTATCCGTTCTTCGGGACCTCGTTCTACTACGGCAGCGATTATCCGGGCTATTCGTCGTCCAGCGACGGCGGATCGGTGGTCGTGGCAGTCCAGCAGGAGTTGGCGCGCGCCGGCTACTACAATGGCTCGATCGACGGTATCGCTGGGAACGGAACGCGGAGCGCCATTCGGCGATACGAGCGCGCGACGGGCTTGTCCGTGGACGGTCGGATCGACTCCGATCTACTTTCAGCCATGGGTATCCGTTAAGGAGCCCAAAGCTGATCGACGATTCGCTTCGCTACGGCTGAGTGCCCGGTGACATGGCTGGAACTGCGGCTGGCGCCAGCGCTTGCGCGGACGGTGCG
This sequence comes from Chthoniobacterales bacterium, assembly GCA_040004745.1. GTDB lineage: Bacteria > Verrucomicrobiota > Verrucomicrobiia > Chthoniobacterales > UBA10450 > JACCTI01. Next base: position 7,728 of record JBDUAH010000094.1, read on the forward strand.
GGAGCGGTCACCGCACCCGGTTTCGGGTTAATAATCAGCAATTTCGGGTGCAATTCGATTCCGCCAAGCCGGGCGATGGACTTTATTTCGCGATCAAAAACCGCTACCGCATCAGTGAAGAAGACGTCGGAGTATTTCATCAAGGCCGGGTGAATCGGCATGTGGCCGATTTTTCCGCCGACCACGTGGGGGGACACTGTGCCGCCCTCGACCCGCGGTGCGAAAATCGCCGTGGTGTAAACGGAGAATCCAAGTAAAGAGCGCTCCACCGTGCCGCGAGCGAACCCTTCTTCCAAAGCCACCGTGGCCCCCTCGAACTGCAGATAGCTGCTGAGGGCCTTGCGCTTGCTCTTCAAGCGGTTGGCGATGTAAGCATTGAGCTGCTCCTCCGAGTACTGCAGGACCCGGCCACCCGGGGGCCCCATCGCAGCGTCTTCGAGCACCAAATTGATCTGGGCCGGCAATTCGCTCGTGTTTTCGGGGTTCTTCGGTGTATCTGCCGGCCGAAGCAACTGCACGATGGCCGCGACCAGCACGGCACCCAGGAGAAACTTGGCCCCTTGCTTAAACCGGTGGCGCATCCGCGCACCCTTGGCGTTCAGCAACGACCGGAGGCGACG
>JBDUAH010000095.1:0-8315 GCA_040004745.1 Chthoniobacterales bacterium
TCAGAGGCAGCGCCGGCAGTCGACACGGGTGGAGTAGCGGTCCGCGAATTTCAAGGTGACGAAGTCGGGCAGGTGCTGCGACTCCTCGCACGCCAGGCCAAAGTGAACATGGTCGTGAGTGAAGCGGTTGCCGGCACGGTGACGATGCGATTGGAAAATGTGACGGCGCTGCAAGCCGTGGAGATCATCGCCAAATCGAAAAGCCTCTACGTGGATAAGATTGATGGTGTTTACTATGTGAAGACTGCCGCTGAGCGAACGGCCGAGCCGACCGCGAGCGACAGCTATCAGTTCAGCTACGCTCGCGCAAAAGACACGGCGCCGTTGGTCGCCGCGCAATTGCAGAGCAAAGACGCGCCGCAGGTGGATGAGCGCACGAATACGATGTTCTTCCGCGAAACTCGCAGTAACATCGCAGCGATTCGCGAACTCTTGGCTCAAATCGATCGGCCGACCAAACAGGTCATGATCGAAGCGCGACTTGTCGAGGTGAACGCAAATCCCAAGCAAAGCTATGGCATCAACTGGGCGGGCGTGGTGGGTAGTTCAGGCGCTCCGCAGACGGTCCGTTACGGTGCGACCAGCGGTATAACTAATCCCACGGGAGGGTTGGTAACTACTGAGCCGAATCTCGGCAATATGTCCAATTCGAATCTGTTTAATAGTAGCCTCGGGAATCTAGTGACCAGCCAATTCGCCATCCTGACAGTGCCGCAGATGTCTGTAACGCTCCGCGCACTTAATGAAGACACGGACAATGAGTTCCTCGCTAATCCTCGCATCGTGACTGCTGATAACATGCAGGCTAAAATCGAGATCACGCGTAACCAACCTGTCCCTCAGCTCAATTTCAATGAGCAGACCGCGACGGCCGTCTTTGGTGGCTTCCAAGACAAAAAATTCGGAAATACGCTTATCGTGAAGCCGCTCATCAACAAGGACGACTTCATCACGCTTTCCGTGAAGCCTGAGATCAGCAACAAGGTCGGCGACGCCACTTTCGTCTTCGCTGGCGCGACCGTGGCCAGCCCGGTGATTGATACGCGTTCGCTTGATTCGAATGTCCTAATCAAGAGCGGCGACACTTTGGCCATCGGTGGATTGCTTCAGGATGAGCAGACGAAGGCCCGAACGAAAGTTCCGATCCTGGGCGATATCCCGGTGCTCGGTTATCTCTTCCAGGAAAAGCTGAATGCTCGCACGAAACGGAATCTGCTCGTCTTCGTAACTCCCACAATTATCGATCAGCACTATGGCACTGGCCTCGAAGATCAAGTTACCGGCGTTCACCACAGCGGTGAAGAATTTGCCGATCCGAACGGATGGCGGAACAACGCGAAGGGTGCAGTGCGACTCGTGCCGACCTCGAATCGCCAGTTGGCAGCTGATTATCCGAAACCCGGCATCCCGCCAGCCCCGGCTAAGACCGGTGGCAACAGTCGGGTTCGCTTCATGGCCGACGCCAAGGATCGCGAATACTAGGCCGGAATAGATTTGGGGTTGAGAGGGAGCGGGTTCTCGCAAGGGGGCCCGCTCCTTTAGCTTTTTGAGGCGGGCTTTCAGTCGGCCAGATAAGTCTTCAAGCGCTCTCGCAGTTGCGTTCGCGCGCGAAAAAGCAGGCTCTTCACTGCCGGGACGGTCTGATCAAGGACCTCTGCGATGTCTTCATAACTCAGCTCTTCGTGGCGCCGCAAAATCACTGCCATGCGCTGCGTTTCTGGCAGCATCTGAATGGCGGATTCGATCGCTCCTTTGAGCTCGCTTTCCAGCAGCGCTTCATCAGGCGTTTGGCCGCGCTCATCGCGCAGCGGCGTTTCTTCGGCGCCCAGTTCGCTGGCAAGAGCGACCGTGATATGGCGCTTTCTCCGCCGCAATTCGTTGAAGACCAGATTGCGCGTAATTTTCAACAGCCACGTGGTGAATTTGGCCCGCGGAACGTATCGGCTCGCGCTTTTCCAGACCCGCACGAAAACCTGCTGCGCGATGTCTTCGACCTCGGAGTTATTGCCGAGCATCCGCGCCACGGTGCCAGTAACCAGGGCCTGGTGCCGCTGGACCAACTGCTCGAATGCGATGATATCGCCCGCGCCCGCCAGCGACATCAAACAGGTGTCGTCGCGAGCGAAGGGTTCGTCTGCATGTAGTGAATCCCGGGCCGGCATCCTAGTTCAGACGGCTCCCGGCAGGGAGGTATTGCAAAGAAATCATCCCATCGTCACGACGCGTGTTTGGTCTTCCTCGCCAGCAGTTTCGGCCCGCCTTTGTGTTGCGCGGTTCTTGCAGTGCGTGCATCATAGCGGCTTCCCTTTCGCCATCGTTTCCCGATGAATTATTCACTTATTCCGACTGACCTTCGCGGTATCGCTGAAAAGATTGACGCTGGCGCGCGCTTGTCGGATGCGGACGCGATTGAGCTCTTCGCCGCGCAGGATATTAACGCGTTGGCGATCATGGCCAGCACGGTGCGCGAGCGGAAGAACGGGAACATCGCCACCTACATTCTGAATCGCTACGTCAACTACTCGAACGTCTGCATTCTCTCTTGTCAGTTCTGCGCCTTCGCCGCGAAGAAGCGCGATGCGCATGCCTTCGAACTCGCCACCGGTGAGATCATCAGCGCCGTGCGCGACGCGCTCGCGCTCGGCATTACCGAGGTGCACATGGTCGGCGGTTTGCACCCGACGTTGAAGAAGGAGTGGTATATCGATCTGCTTTCTCAGCTGCGAGCGCTTGATCCTGATCTCATCATCAAGGCGTTCACCGCAATCGAGATTCGCCATTTGGCTCAGCGTATTTTCAAACTTTCCATAGCCGACACGCTCGCGGAGTTGCGGGCGGCGGGACTCGGCGCTTTAACCGGCGGCGGCGCGGAGATTTTTGATGCTGGCGTGCGCGACGAACTTTGCCGCGGCAAGGAGACCGCCGCGGAGTGGATTGATGTGCATCGCACCTGGCATAAAATGGGCGGCCGCAGCACCGCGACGATGCTTTACGGACACATCGAGACGCTCGCGCAACGCGTCGATCACCTGCGGCAGTTGCGGGAATTGCAGGACGAGACCGGCGGGTTTACCGGCTTCGTGCCCTTCGCCTTCGAGCCGCAGACGGAAATCCTTTCGCATGTCCCGCGCATCTCCGCGGTTGAGCAATTGCGAGCCCTCGCAGTGAGCCGGCTGTATCTGGATAATTTCGATCATCTCACCGCCTACTGGGTTTCGATGGGGCTGCCGTTGGCGCAACTGTCTCTCAGCTATGGAGTGGACGATCTGCACGGAACCATCATGGAAGAGAAAATTTTCCACATGGCTGGGTCCAAGACGCCGCAGGAGCAGACGGTAGCGACTTTGGAGAATGTCATTCGCGAAGCAGGACGGGAGCCGGTGCAACGGGACAGTTACTACCATCATCTGCGCGGGGGTAAACCTGCGGCGGCCGGGGCCGAGTCGGAGCCAGAATTGTCTTACGCGTGAAGGCCGGTAGCGCGCCGTCAGTGCGCCTCGGCTGCGTTAAATATCTAAACGCGCAGCCGCTCATTCACGGTTGGTCCGGCTCTGTGGTTTTCGATCATCCGGCCGCGTTGTGTCGGCAGTTGGCCGACGGCGAGTTGGATGTCGCTTTTGTTTCGTCATTCGAATTCTTACGTGACCCGGTTTACACGATTGTCGATCGCGTTTGCGTCGCGGCTGATGGCCCGGTCCATAGTGTTTTCGTCGCACATCACGGCCAGGTGGAAGACCTCGAAGAGATCAGTCTCGATCCGGCTTCGCGCACATCGGTCAATCTCTTGCGCGTGCTGTTAGCTGAACTGGATCTGCGACCGCGCCTTTTCGAAGCCGCGTCCGATTCACAGTCGGCGCGTCTTTTGATCGGCGATCAGGCTTTGCGCTTCCGTGCTGGGCACGGAGACGAGTTCGAATATTGGGATTTGGCTGCGGAGTGGAAGCGTCTAACGAGTTTTCCGTTCGTCTTTGCGCTTTGGCTCATTCGGCCGGAAACGCCAAATGCGGAGGCTCTGGCCGAAAAGTTGCGAGCGCGTCGGGATGCGAATTTGCAAGCACTGGATCAAGTCGTCGCTGCGCAAACGGGTTTTTCCGCGGAGTTCTGTGACTTCTATTTTCGGGAGTGCCTAACCTTCGATTTCGCGAAGGCCGAAAAGGCGGCGTTGCTCCACTTCCGATCTCTCTGCGAAAAGCACGGTCTTTTGGACTCGAACGCCGCCATCCTTCGGCTGGTGTAGTCCCGTCCCTAGGGACGTACGAGATCGGCGAGACTAACACATGCTCTCTCCCTTCGGGAAGTCGCCCCCGCACGTCGCGCAGCGACGTGGCTACATTTGTCATCTTTCGCGCGCTCGGATAAAATGCGCGGTGGAACGCCGTTGGATTATCTCCCCGCAGCCAGCCTCGGCGAAGAACGGCATTCCGTGGACGGAAATTTGCGACCTTCCCTGCATGGTGAGCCTCCTGCAGCGGAAGAATTTTAGCTGCGCAGATGACGTTCATGATTTTCTCCAGCCGCGCCTGCGCGCTCTCAGGGATCCGTTTTTGCTCCCGCAAATGGACGTCGCCGTCGCGCGGATTCTGACGGCGATCGATAACGGCGAGCGGATCGTTCTCTTCGGCGATTACGACGTGGATGGCGTCACCTCGCTTGCTTTGCTCGCGGAGATGCTCCGCGCCTACGGTGCCGCGCCGGAACTTTTCCTGCCCTTGCGCATGGAAGAAGGCTACGGGCTCAGTCGGGAGAGCGTGGAGCGTTGCTGGGAGGCGCATCAGCCTCAGCTCTTGATCGCAGTGGATTGCGGAACGTCGTCGCTCGCCGAAGTGGCGGAACTCAATCGCCGCGGCGCCAACGTCATCATCCTGGATCACCACGAACCGAAAGACGCGCTGCCGGATTGCGTCGCGCTCGTGAATCCAAAACTCTCTCCGAGCAGCGAGTTCCGATATCTCTGTACGGTCGGAATCGTCTTCAAAGTTTGTCACGCGCTCTTGAAGACTCGGCCTAACGAGAGTTTCGATTTGAAAGCTCATCTCGCTCTTGTCGCACTGGGCACCGTAGCCGACATCGTTCCGCTCGAAGGCGAGAACCGCACTTTCGTGCAACACGGCTTGCGAGAACTGGCCCGCAGCGCGCGGCCCGGCGTGCGCGAGCTGATTAAGGTCGCGGGAGTGCGTGCACCGCTACAAGCGGAGGACATCGGCTTTCGGCTCGGGCCGCGATTAAACGCCGCTGGACGTTTGGCTACAGCGGAAAAAGCGCTCCGACTTCTGCTGACAAACGATGAAGCGGAAGCGGCGAAGTTGGCTTCATTGTTGGATGGGCAAAATCGCGAACGCCAGGGCATCGAAAAGGAGATCTTCGCCGCGGCCGACGAGCAGGTGGCTGCATCTTTCGATTCAACGCGCGATGCCGCTATTGTCGTTGGCGCGCGGGATTGGCATCCGGGCGTCCTCGGCATCGTCGCGTCACGACTCGCGCGGAAATATCATCGGCCAACGGTAGTGATCGGTTTCGAATCAGATGGCGCGGGAAAAGGAAGCGGGCGGAGTATCGAAGGACTTTCGCTGGTCGAGGCGCTGGGTCGGTGCGCGCCGTGGTTAGAGAAATTTGGTGGACACGAAATGGCGGCCGGTCTTTCCATGCGTGAGGAAAACCTAACGAATTTTGCGGCCGATTTTCGACGCACGGCGCGTGAACTCATCACTGACGAAGCTCTCGAGGCGCGGCTTAATCTCGATCAAGAGTTGATGCTCTGCGACCTGAAGACAGATCTGTTGTATTGGCATGAGATATTGGCGCCGTTCGGTAGCGGCAATGCCCAGCCGATCTTCTTTGCCCGCGGGGTGGAGCCGGTGGTGGCTCCGCGAGTCTTGAAGGAGAAACACCTCCTTCTTCGCTTGCGGCAGCAAAATCATCAGGCGCGCGCCATTTTCTTCGATGGCGCGGCCGAGCAACTGCCGGCGCCGCCATGGGACGTGGCGTTCCGTCTTCATACCGACGATTACCTCGGACAAAAGCGCCTCCAGATGCACGTGCAGGCGTTGCGCGCGACGGGAACCCTCGACTGATGGAACTCTCACAGGAACTCGTGGAGTGCGACTGGGTGCCACGGCCACGCCTGGCACCGCTGCGTCGGCTCGGCATTGCCACGATCGGCGATTTGTTGACGCATTTTCCAAGGCGGCATGAGGATCGGCAGGAATTTTCCGGCTTCCCTCGTGACGAGAGTGAGACGCCGCTCTGCATTTGCGGCGAAGTCACGAAGACTTCGCTGCGGCGGTTTGGTGGTTGGAAAAAAATCTTCGAGGCCACGTTGCAGGAGGCTGACGCGAACGCTTTGAGCGAACCGATCGTGCTGCGCTGGTTCAACCTGCATTATGTGCAGAAGATGATCGCGACCGGCCAGCGGCTCGTTGTTTTCGGAAAGCCGCGCTTGCGTGGCCAACGAATTTGCATGGAGCATCCGGAGTTCGAAGTGATCGAAGACGACGAAGAAGAGTCGATTCATTTCCGCCGGATCACGCCGATTTATCCGGCGACAGAGGGCCTTTCGCAGCGCGTGTTTCGCGGGTTGATCTTTCATGCTTTGCAGAATCTGGGGAAGGATGAGGTCGAGACTTTGTTGCCACGTAATCACGCGACGGGCTCGCGCCGCCGTGCTCTGCAGCAGATTCATTTTCCAGAATCGTGGGAAGCCTTGGCGAAAGCCCGCGAGCATCTGGTGTTTTCCGAATTCTTCGGGATGCAGATGATGATCGCATCGCGTCGCGCCCAAGCTGCGGGACGTCCTGGCGAAACGCACTGCGGTGGCGGGGAGATGCTGGAGCGTTTTCTACGCGCGTTGCCGTTTGATCTCACCGATGCACAGACGCGAGTGCTGGATGAAATCAGACGCGATCTCGGCTCGAAACAGCCGATGAATCGTTTGCTGCAGGGCGATGTGGGTTCTGGAAAAACGGTGGTCGCGATTGGCGCGATACTTCTGGCGGTAGAAGCGGGATTCCAAGCCGCGTTGATGGCTCCGACGCAAATTTTAGCAGAGCAGCATTATACGGTTTTGTGCCGTTGGCTGGAACCGCTCGGGATGCGTCTCGCATTACGCACCGGCAGCCGAAGTGAAGAGAATTCGCTGCCGTTGTTCACTGGGGCGATGGAATCAGGCGTTTCCGATCGCGCACCGCAGATCATCATCGGCACGCATGCGCTGCTTTATGAAGGCGTGTCGTTTGGGAATTTGGGGTTGGTCGTGATCGATGAGCAGCACAAGTTTGGCGTGTCTCAGCGCGCGCTTTTGACCGCGCGAGTGCCGGCGCCGGATGTGCTCGTGATGACCGCGACTCCAATTCCGCGGACTTTGACGATGACGGTTTATGGTGATCTCGACGTTTCAATCATCGATGAGCTGCCGGCGAATCGCGGCAAGATTATCACCGCGGTGCGCGATGGGTCGAAGTTAAACGATGTGTTGGCATTCATGCGAACGCAATTAGAGGCGGGGCGTCAGGCTTACGTGATCTATCCGTTGATCGAGGAAAGCGACAAACTTGAGGTAAAGGCGGCGGCGGCGGAGTTCGAAATTTGGGGCGAACGAATGCGGCCGTTTCGTTGCGATTTGCTGCACGGGCGAATTCCTTCGCCGGAGAAGCAGGAGATCATGGAGCGCTTTCGTCGCGGGGAGACGAGCGTGCTCGTCAGTACGACCGTGATCGAGGTGGGCGTGGACGTTCCGAATGCCACCATGATGCTGGTGGAAAACGCGGAGCGCTTCGGACTGGCGCAGTTGCATCAATTGCGCGGGCGAATCGGACGCGGGGAGCATAAATCTTATTGCATCTTGATGAGCGCGGAGAAAACGATCGAGGCTCGCACGAAGCTTGCAGTGCTGGAAGAAACGAGCAACGGCTTCGAGGTGGCCGAGGCGGATTGGAACCAGCGCGGGCCGGGCGATTTGCTGGGCACGGCGCAAAGTGGTTTGCCTGCGCTCAAACTCGGGAACTTGAAGACGGACATGGACATTATGAAGCGGGCGCGAGCTGCCGCGACGGCGATTATGGAGTGGGATCCGAAATTGGAGGCAGCGGAAAATCAACGTTTCCGGCCTTTGGTTGTCGAAGAACAGGGACGAACATTTTCCCACGTTAGCTGATGAAAAATCTCCTCAAGTTTCTTCTCTTTGTCGGCCTCCTCGCTGCCGGAATTTCGGCACTTTACGATTACCGGATCAAACACGGCGGGCTGCATTTGGCCGCGAAGCCGACGCCGGAAAAATACACGCTGGCTTCCAAGCCGAGCGTGGATCCAAATTCCGTTGG
>JBDUAH010000096.1:0-8242 GCA_040004745.1 Chthoniobacterales bacterium
CCAGTTTATTTCGAGGAGGCCGAAATTCAGCGCGACGTAATTTTTGCCAACCCGGAAGCGATTGGGTTCGTGGTCGAAATTGTGGAGTAATCCATTGGTCGCGTGATGCGTCATCCCGCTCGAGGTGATGTCGTAGAGCGGCGTCGGGATTCGCGGATCGACGCAGCGGGAGATTTCCCCGAGATGGCGGTCGCCGCTGAGAATGATCGGGTTTCGCGGCTTCGTTTTCGCGATCAGGTTGAAGAAACGTTCGCGGGCGTGCGGTAATTCTCCCCACCTCTCGTAGGGATGATCGTTCGCGATCACCTGGATGCCGGAGCCAATGACATTGATATCCGCGGTGCTGGTGGCGAGTTCGCGTTCCAGCCACGCCCATTGCTCCGCGCCCAGAATATCTGCAGACGTGTCCTCTTTATCCCACAGGGCGTTCCACCAGTGCGGCTCCTCGCGAAAATAGCGGCCGTCGAGCAGGATTACTTTGACCTGCCGGCTTTGAGGCCCAAACGTGTAGGAGGCATAAACTCCCTCCTGCTTTCTTCGCGGGCTGTCCGCTGGTTCGTCGAGAAAATTGAGAAGCAGTTCCTCACTCTGCCGCTTGTGCGCGTTCTCGGCCCCGCCGTTGCTCACGCCGAAATCGTTATCGTCCCAAACGCCGATAACGCGCGCGCGGCTGCGCAGTAGTTGATAATCTGGCTGCGCCTTGTCGGACTGATAGCGTCGCGCCAAGTCAGGCAGATCATCCGCGCGACCGTAGACAATATCGCCCAACCAGATCCAAAGTTCGGGCTGACAGGCGAGGATTGGCTTCCATAAAACCTGCGGCCTGTATTCGCGATTGCACGACCCAAAGGCGATTCGCGTGAGCGGCGCAGGAGCAGACGCTTCCTGAGCCGGCAATGTCGCCGCGCCGAAGAGCAGCGCGCAAAAAAACAGCGCTCGAACGCGCATTCTCCCTAGATCTCAACCTCCAAGACAGCGGATTCCGTGGTGAAACTTTCCGGCCGCGCGACCGCAAGACCCTGCTGCCGCGCCATCCGCGCAAATTGTCCGTTGCTCTCCAGCAGTTCTTCGAAAGTGCCCTCTTCAATCACTCGCCCTGCCGCGAGCACGATGATCTTATCCATCTCCGCGAGGGTCGAGAGTCGATGCGCCACGCAGATAACGGTGCGGTGTTCTTCCAAACGATCGACGGTCGCCTGGATGTCCGCTTCCGCCCGTGCGTCGAGCGAAGCCGTGGCTTCATCGAGAATGATAATCGGCGCATCGCGCACGAAGGCCCGCGCAATCGAGATGCGCTGCCGCTGCCCGCCTGAGAGCCGGACTCCGCGCTCACCGACCCTGGTTTCGTAGCCTTCGGGAAGCTGTGTAATGAAATCGTGGCAACCGGCCGCGCGGGCGGCGATTTCGATTTCCGCTTGGGTCGCACCCGGTTTTGCGCAACCGATGTTGCCGGCAACCGATTGGTCAAAAATGACGACTTCCTGACTAACGAGTCCGATGAGGTTTCGCAAATCGGTCACTTTGGCATCGCGGAGATTCACCCCGTCCAGCTCGATCGTGCCTTTTTTCGGATCGTAAAAGCGCATCAAAAGGTTGACCAAAGTGCTCTTGCCTGAACCATTGTCGCCCGCGATTCCGATCTTCGTGCCGCGCGCAATCTCGAGGTCGATCCCATCCAGAACCAGTTTTTCTTCGTAGGCGAAACTGACACCTTTCAGGCGAAGCGATGAGGCGAAATTCGGCAGCGGGGTCGCATCGATGCGTTCCTGGACCGACGGCACTTCTTGCAAGACCTGCTTGAGCCGATCGACGCCCATCTTCGACTCTTGCAGCATGAGATGCAGGGAGGCCAAACGCTTGACCGGGATGAAGAAAAAAAGCATTCCCGTGAGGAAGCCCACCATGTCCGGCGTGGTCTGGCCGCTGTAGAAAACGTAGATGAGGAGCAATCCCAGACCGAGCATGGAGAACGTCTCGATGATGGGGTTGATCTGCGATCGGGCCGAGACGGCTTTGAGCGTTCCGCGAATGAGTTCTTTCGAATGGTGGCGGAAACGCAGTGCTTGTTCCTCTTCTAAATTGAGCGCCTTTACCACGCGGATACCGGGCAGCATTTCCACGAGCAGACTGGCCTGACTGATAGTGGCCTTAATCCCGATGGCCGCCGCCGCCCGCGCTTTTTTGCCCAAGGTCGCAATGGGGATCAGACACAGCGGCGTCAGGACCAACGCCGCAACGGTGAGCTTCCAGTCGATCATGCACAAAGCGATCGTAATCCCGATCATGGAAAACGGTTCCTTCACTGAATCCATGAAGCCCACGCTGAGACAGCGGTTGAGCGCGGCGGTGTCGCCATTTATGCGCTGGAGCAGATCGCCCATGCTGGTGCGGTTGAAGTATTCGAGCGACAGGCTCTGTAATTTTTCCAGCACATCCGCGCGGAGATCGTTCACCGTGCGTTCGCCCACCGAAGCCATGAAGATGGCGCTTAGATATTGTGCCAGACCGCGCAGCCCGACCAGCAGGGGTAGAAAAAGCAAACCGCCGATGATTTGCTTACCATCAATCGGGCGCCCGGTTCGCGGCAGCCAAGGGTCCACCACCACGTAGGTGACCTTTTCCATCTTCGACAGGTGCGAATCGGAAACCACGGCACTGACCGGGGGAGGGTTGAAGCGATCCAGGATGGTCTTGGTTCCCCAGACCACGGTCCCGTTCGAGAGCCCATATGTGATGCTAAAGAAGATCCCCAGCACGAAAGCGAGCCAATAGCGCCGCAGATAAGGCGCACCAAAACGAAAAATGTCGGCGACGTAGTGCAAGTGGACGAAATACTAGACGGACGAACGCGCCCGCGCCACCGCCAAGGTCCGGCCGCGGGCGCAGACCCAAAATTGATCCTCGTACCTCTCTCGACGGCTCAGCTTCCGCCAAGATGCGCCTTGAAAATTTGCCTTCCACTTGGCATTGAAGGGAATCGCCTCTCGCGTCCGGCGCGAACCCGTCATATGTCCAAGCCCTCGCGCGTAATCCTGATGACGGCTGGGGACGTTTCGGGCGATGTCCACACCGCAGAGCTCGCGCGCACGCTTTTGGCGCGCGACCCCTCGCATTCCTTGCACGTTCTAGGTGGGTCGCGTTTGCAGGCCGCCGCGTTGGAATCGCCCGGTGGCCAAGTCTTAGGCAACACCACTGATTGCAGCGCGATCGGCATTCATTCCGCGATTCAAATCTATTTTCGCTGTTGGCAGTTGCGGTCGCAGTTGCGCCAGTTCCTCGATCAGAACCACGTTGATCTCGCTGTGCTCTGTGATTGGGGAGCCTTCAATGGCCGCATTGTCCACGAGCTTCATGCCCGCGGGATTCCGGTGCTCTATTATTTCCCGCCGCGCTCCTGGCAACAGGGAGGCACCTCGGGGTTGGGGATCGTGCCGTCCGTGACGCGCGTCGCCACGCCTTTCGCATGGTCGGCGGAGCAGTTGCGTGCCGCGGGCTGTCCTGCGGAATGGGTCGGCCATCCCTCCGTTGCAAAGGTCCGGCCGCCGGGAGAACGCGCTGCTCTTCGTCTCCGCTTCGGCGTGCAACCAGAGGAAAAACTCGTCGCCTTGATGCCGGCTTCGCGTCAGACCGAGATCAACGTCCTGGCCCCAAGACTGGCCAAAGCCGCCGAGCTCGTCACCGCGCAACGCCCCGTCCGATTTATCGCTGTGCTCCCACATGAACTTGCGTCCGAAGCGCGCGCGCGCTTTCCCGCCTCGATCCCGGTGGTGACCGATTGTGCGACCGATCTCTTACTGGCCGCGGATGCCGCGATTGTGAAAACAGGGACCGCCAGCCTCGAAGCCGTTCTTGCCGGTGTCCCGCACCTCACGGTCTACGATTTTTCCGTTCCTACCCGCATTGAGTGGCTGCTCCTCTGGGCCTGGAAACGCATCCCTTTCTACGCGATGCCGAACATCATCCTGCAACGCGAAGCCATCCCGGAATTACTCGGGCTCAAGTGTCAGCCGGATCGCATTGCCGCCACGGTCCAGTGCCTGCTCGACGATGGGCCGATTCGTCGTCAGATGTTGCAGGACTATGAACTCGTTAGGCGCGCTCTCGGGTCGGAACTTCCCACTCCCGCCACTGAACGAACGGCGGAAATCGTGGAAGAGATGCTGCAGGCAATCGCGGCCCCAGCGCTCGCCCCGGCCTAGCGGCGCGCCGAAGGCAAATCCCGCGTAGGGTGATCTCGGATGCGAGCAGCCTTCTACTTTCTCTATTACATCTCCTACCTGGGCTTTCGATTTTGCGAAAGTCTCGTTAGGCTGCTGCCGCTCGGGGCCGCTTTTTCCATCGGAAAATGCAGTGGACGCGCTTGCTATTACCTCTTGTGGAAACGCCGCGGTCTCGCCCTTTGGAATCTTCGGCTCGCTTTCGGTGCGGAATTGTCCGGAGACGAGTTGCGCGCCCTGAACCGCGAGCATTTCGAACTTCTGGGGGCCAATCTTCTCGCTAGCTTTAAAGCCTCTTCCATGACGGATGACGCAATTTGGGACCGCGTCACCGCCAATGTGCCGACGGAGCGGTTGCCGGCAGGATGGGTGGCGCTCATCAGTCACATCGGGAACTGGGAACTCTTCAGTCATCTCAGCGGCCGATTCCCGGAATACCGCTTCGGCGCCATTTTCCAGGGATTGGCCAATCCTTTCATCGATCGCTATCTCCGTCGCACGCGTGCTGGGTCGGGTAATATTCTCTTCGACCGCCGCACCGAGCTGTTAAAATGCGTGCGCTTTCTCCGCGATGACGGCGTGCTCGGGGTCCTGATCGATCAAGGCGCCGGTTACGCCGGGCTTTGGACGCCACTCTTCGGACGCCTTACTTCCTCTTCCACGCTGGCAGCAATGCTCGCTATTCGCAGCGGACATCCGGTCGTGCCCATCGCCATCAACACCGCCGGCCATGCCCGCTGGAAGATGACTATTTCCGATGCCGTTTATCCGCCTGCAGATGGCGATACAGAGCTCTTCACTGCGCAGATCAATCGTCTGCTCGAGCAACAAATCCGCGTTTATCCAGCCGATTGGCTTTGGGCGCACAACCGTTGGAAACCACTTCGCCCGCACATCCTTTTTGCGCGCGATCAGCGCCGCGTTTTCTTTCCGCCCGACTTTGATCGCTCCGCGCTCGACCTCTTCCGCATCGTCCTCGTTTCGCCGGAGAACGCCGAAAGCGCCGTCGCCGCGCTCCCTGCGGTGCGCGCCATTAAAGCAGGACGCCCCGATATCTGGATCGCTGTTCTCACGCCGCAATCCATTTCCGGCACCTGGGAGAATAGACCGGAAGTGGACGCCGTCATCGCGTGGCCGAGCGATGCGTCAGCCTTCGAGATCGCGGCGCAGATAAGAGAGTATGCGCGTTTCACGGCTGCGATCTTCTTCGAATCCCATTGGCGTAGCGCGCTCGCCGTTTTCATCGCCGGGATTCCTATTCGCGTCGGACGCCGACAGGGCTGGGTCTCCACTCTTTTCAATCAACATCCGCTACCCGCCGCGCTAAATGCCACCGCCACGGACGCGCATCTGGCTGTTGCGCACAGCATCGGCGCGAACATCCCACACGCTCACGTCGCGCCACCTTCGCCCGCGCCATGAACTTCGCCCTCTCCCTTCAAGGCTTTCTCCTCGGTTGGTCCGTCGCGTGGCCGCCCGGGCCGATTAATGCCGAGATGATTCGGCGCGGTCTGCTTGCGAAGGCAGAAGGTGGCGGGTTCTGGTCCGCGTGGCGCGTAGGTCTCGGTGCCTGCACTGGCGACTCGCTTTGGGCGCTCGGAGTGGCGCTCGGCGCGGGCGCACTCATCAACACACCGCGCATCCGTCTCGCTCTCGGCCTCATCAGCTTGTGTCTTCTCCTCTTTCTCGCCAGCGTCTTTCTCCGTGGCGCCTGGAGTACCTACCGCGATCAGCGCGCGGCCGCGACTGCGTCGGCGAGGACTGCCAACCTGCGCAAACGCGGCCTGCCCGGTTTCCTCCTCGGATTTATTCTCGCCCTAACGAGCCCTTGGAATATCGGCTTCTGGCTTGCCGTTATCGGCAGTCAGAGCGGTCGGCTCAGTGGCACTTTTCTCAGCTCCTGTTTTCTCGCCGGCTCCGTTTTGCTGGGCGCGATCACTTGGGGCTTCGTCCTCGCCACCGCGGTGAAACTGGGCGCGCGCATCTTCTCGCGTCCGAGTTGGCAGATCGGCACGCAGGCGCTCACGGCCGCGGTCATGCTCTACTTCGCCGTAATGCTCGTCGTGCGGTTGTTCACCTAGCCAAGGAAAGGCGGCTTTGGTCTAACGAGCAGCCGGTTGCGCGGCGTCCTTCACCATTTTCTGGAACGCTGGTGTCGCGCTTGCTACCGTCTCTTTCGGGCCGGTCAATTTCACGTAAACGTCGCCGCTTTCCGGGTTTTCCAGGATCGCGCCGCGTAACGCGTAATCCGCCGTCGGCGTGGTCGGTCCGCCCGGCATCCCGCTGTTAAATGTCCCGGCCGCCTCTACGAACGTAACTTTCACGCCGTTCACTTCCACGGTCTCGCTCTTCTGTGTCTTCTCGCTTCCAGGAAATTGCGAAAACCAACGGGCCACATTGTCGGCCACGGATCCGCTCCCGCCTCCGAAATGGAAGAACGTCGCTTCCGCTTTGGCCGCGTCTTCGCCTACTTCGAGCTGTGCCTTTCGCATCGGTGATGGCGGCGGCACTTGTTTCCAGCCTTCCGGAACGGCAAAGGTGAAGCGTTCGACCGTGACGGTGGTGGCCGGTTCGGCGAAGGCCGGAAGGGCGATGAGTAATAATGTGAAGAAAAGCGTACGTTTCATGGCTCTGAATATGCGCGCGCTGCGAAGGATTGCAGCTTTTACGGTGACCGGCGAAGCCGAGAGGGAATCACCGTTCCTTTTATTCGTGAATAAAATTTTCTGAGACCGGCTGACTCCGACTAGAGATGGCTCCATGCGGCGAATTTCTGTACGCACGTCGCCCCGACGAAAGTCTACTTCAAGCCGGTCGCAAACACGGTTTGAAAATGCGGACTCTCCTTCTCGCGCGCGACCACCGTGACCTCGATGTTTTTGAAGCCGGTTTCCTCCAGCCATTGGTGCAATTGCACTTCGCTGAATCCTAACCAGTGGTCCGCATACAATTCGCGCGCACGCTCGAATTGATGGCTGAGCAGATCGAGAATCACCAGCCGTCCGCCTTTTTTTAAAATGCGATGCGCACCCGCGATGGCGCGTTCCGGATGGATCGCATGATGCAGCGCCTGGCTCAGGATCGCGAGATCGATTGAGGCTTTCGTGATCGGCGGATCTTCGATATCGCCGAGTCGGTATTCCAGATTGCCGAAGCCGTGCCGATTCGCCAACTCGACGCCGAATTCCACCATCTTCGGCGAGTTATCGATCGCGATGACCTGTTTCGCGGTTTTCGCGAGCAACTGCGAGAGCGTCCCTTCGCCGGCGCCGAGGTCGGCTACGGTTTGTGCCGGCAATAAAGTAATGAGCGTGTGCGCCAGCGCCTGCCAGGAACGGCCGGGCACGTAGCTGCGGCCAAATTTTCCCGCCAGCTCATCGAAATATTCGCGCGCGCGGTCTTTGCGTTTGCGCAGGACGAGTTTGAGCGCGGTTTCGTCGCTCGTGGTTTCCGGCATTTCACGCGCGAGCGTTCGCATGAGATCGCGCACTTGAGCGCGAGCGCCGCCCGATTCTTCCTGCTTCGCCAGGCCGTAATAAACATTCTTTCCCGCGCGCCGATCTTCCACCACTTCCGCGCGTTTTAGCTGCGCGAGATGACTCGAGATACGAGATTGCCCCATCCCCATGATGTCCTGCAATTCCGCGACCGAAAGCTCCTCATGCTCCAGGAGCAGGATCAGCCGCAACCGGGTCGGATCGGCCAGCAAACGAAGGAAATTAATCGTTGACGCCATCGGATGACGACACGATACATCTACGCATCATGATTGGTCAATATGTTCGATCATGAGGCCGGGTTCAGGGTTCAGACACACTGAGCCCGCAACTTCTGAACCCCGAACCCTGAATCCCTGAACCCTTTTTTAAAAATGCTCCGCCGTTTCATTTTTGCTTCCGAATCCGTTGGTGAAGGTCATCCGGATAAAGTCTGCGACACCATTTCCGACGCCATCCTCGACGCCTGCATTCGGCAGGATAAGACGAGCCGCGTCGCCTGCGAGACCTATGCCAAGAGCAACGTCG
>JBDUAH010000097.1:0-8204 GCA_040004745.1 Chthoniobacterales bacterium
TCGTCGCTGCCGCGTTTTCCCTCGTTCCCCGGTCCGCCCTCGCGACACCGCCGGCCAAGCCCTTGGTGGAACTGGAGTCGCACATCGAGTGGTCCGCCGTCGCCGGCGCTTGGAAAGATGCGCGCGCCGGTTGGGTCACCAAGACCTCCGCCTGCGACGATGCCGCCTGCGTGGGCGCCCAGCTCTTGCAACTGGAGCAAAACATCGAGTGGAAAGCCGTGAACCCGAAGTGGCAGGATCGCCGGGCGGCCTGGGTGGAGGAATGCAAAACCGCTACCACCGATGCGCAAGTGGCCAAACTGCTTCTCGAGCTGGAGGAAACCATCGGCTGGAACGCGGTTGATAAAGATTGGAAAGGCGTCCGCGAAGGCTGGATCGCCCGCGTCAAAGGCAGCTAGCCGTCAATCCCAGTTCCGCTAGCGCGAGAGGGAGCGTCACGCTCCCGTGAACAATCCCTTTCCCCACACCCGCGTCAGCTCCTGCACGGCCTTCTCCCGCGCACGACCTCCGCGTTGCGTCTGCGTCTTGCCACAGACGCCATCAAAAATGTTCGCAGCGTAAATCGCTGGGAAAGCGCCGTGTTCGCGACATTAATATCCAATGTCTTCGCCGCGGCAATCTTCCCACCTCGCCCGCGCCAGGGCGCTGCTCGATCGCGTCCCGCTAGTCGATTCGCACAATGACCTGCCGTGGGTCATTCGCCGCCATCCGGACACGCAGGGCGACGTCGCCGCGTTTGCGCTGCACCGCCGCCGGTCGGGACCCCACCGGGACACGGATATTCCACGGCTGCGGGCGGGCCAGGTGCGCGCGCAGTTTTGGGCTGCGTTTGTGCCCACCATGTTCCCGAACCCGGCGCGGACCGGGCTCGAACAGATCGAGTTGATCGAGCGCATGAACGAATTGCATCCCGATGTGTTTCTGCGCTCGACGCGCGCCTCCGATATCAGCCGCGCGGCGCGGCTCGGGCGAATCGCGTCGTTCATCGGGGTGGAAAACGGCGCGGTAATTGAGAATTCCATCGCGATGCTCAGCACGCTTTATCGGCTCGGCGTCCGCTCGCTCACCCTCTGCCATAACGAGACGCTCGACTGGGTCGATTCCGCGACCGATGCGCCGAAGAATGGCGGCCTCTCAGATTTCGGGCGCGACGTCATCCGCGAGATGAATCGGCTCGGGATCATCATCGACCTGGCGCACACCTCGGCGGAAGTCATGTACCAGGTGATGGACCTTTCCGCGGCGCCCATCGCGATTACCCACGCGAATGCGCTCGCGCTCTGCGATCACCCGCGCAACACGCCAGACGACGTCCTGAAACGGCTTCGCACGAATGGCGGGATCATCATGGCGACGTTCGTGCCGGATTTCATTAGCCAGGCGGAGCGTGACTGGCTGCGACCGATCGAGGACGACATCGGCCGACTGCGCCCGGGAGTCGATCCAGCAAAAGCCATCCCTGCGCGGACGCGCGAGGCGGGTCCGCGACCGCGCGCGACACTGGCACAGTATTGCGATCACCTTGAATACCTCGTGCGCCTGGCGGGAATCGATCACGTTGGGATCGGTTCGGATTTCTTCGGCGGCGCGGCGCCGATCGGCCTCGAGGATGTGAGCAAGTTCCCAAACATCTTTGCGGAAATGTTCCGCCGCGGCTGGAGTGAGGGGCCGCTGGCCAAGATCGCGGGCGGCAATTTCCGGCGCGTCTTTCGCGCCGTTGAGCGCGCAGCCGAAAAGGCGAAGCGGCCGGTGCGCAAACGCGCTTTTCCTCGCATTCGCCGCAGCGTCGTTCGTCCGTAGGAGACGCATATGAGCGAACCCAACACGATCCTTTGCCTGGCGAGCTTTGAAAAAGGGCACGCTTTTTTGCGCGAAGCCAAACGGCAGGGTTGGCGCGTTTTTCTCCTCACCTCGAAGAGTCTCGAAGACGCCGCATGGCCGCGCGAATCGATCGACGAGATCTTCTTCGTCCCCGACGAGAACAAAGTCTGGAAGCGCGATGACGTGATCCTGGGCGCGAGTTTCCTCGCCCGGCGGCATCACATTCATCGCATCGTCGCGCTCGACGACTACGACGTGGAGACGGCCGCGGCGCTGCGCGAGCACCTGCGCGTGCCCGGGATGGGCGAAACGACCGCGCGCTATTTTCGCGACAAACTCGCCATGCGGGTGAAAGCGCGCACCAGCGGTATCCCGGTCCCGGAGTTCGCGCCGGTGATCAACTACGACGATCTGCGCGAGTTCATGCGCGATGTGCCCGGCCCGTGGTTGCTGAAGCCGCGGTTCGAGGCTTCCGCGCTCGGCATCAAAAAGATCGAACGGGAAGAGGAGTTATGGCCCGCTCTGGATGAACTTGGCGATCGGCAATCATTTCACCTGCTCGAGCGCTTCGTCCCCGGCGAAGTTTTCCACGTCGATTCCGTCGTCTCGGAAGGGGAGGTCGTCTTCGCCATCGCCTGCCGCTACGGGGCGCCGCCCATGCAGGTCGTGCACGGCGGCGGCATTTTCTCCTCCCGCACGCTCGAATACGGCTCCACGGACGAGGTGCAGTTGCTGGCCGCAAATGCCGGCCTGCTCGCAGCCATGGGATACCTCCGCGGCGTTTCGCACACGGAATTCATCAAGGCGCACGATGGCACATTCCACTTTTTGGAAACGTCCGCGCGCGCGGGTGGCGCCAACCTGATGGAGATGATCGAAGCCGCGACCGGTCTCAATCTCTGGGCGGAATGGGCCAAGGTGGAATTGCAGGAAGCGGCCTATCAAGTCAGCCCGGAGCGCCGCGAGTATGCCGCCGTGCTTGTCTCCCTCGCGCGCCAGGAATGGCCGGACCTCCAGGGGTTCGATGATCCGGAAGTCGTGCTCCGAATTCCGAAACGCTATCACGTCGTCCTCATCTGGCGGTCGGAGTCGGTGGCGCGCGTCGAAGAACTACAGCGCCGTTATCTCGAGCGCGTCCAGCACGACTTTCATGCCAGCGCACCAGTGCCCGATCGCGCGACGGAGTGAGGCGCCGGGTGTTTGCTGCGGTATCATGTTGGAACTGCGCCCGCTTCATCGACGCGCTCCCGCGTGCTCGACACGACGTACTTCTTCGCCGCGTCGATCGTCCGAGCGAAGGACTCCAGCGAATCAGGCCTCGCTCCTGCCGGCGCGGGCCGCCGGAACGCTGCCTCCATCATTTCGTAGGTCACCCGGCCAAAGAGGAGGGCATCGGCCTGCCTGAGGTTCTCGACCGCGTGCCGATGCAACTCTTCGTCCGGGACGCCCGCACGATGATCGCAGCAGCCGTCCAGTGTGACGTTGATGGAATAGCGAAGGGGTCGCATCGCCGAAGACTATAGCCGGACGACCGGGGATTACGCCATCCGCGTCCTCGCTCCGCGGTTCGACCGCGATCACGTCATGACGACACTGCAAGCGCGTCGCTCGACCGCACGACTTTCCAAACCAACTGGTGGCCGATTACCGCATGCCCTGGGGAGATAAACGAAAGCTGTATTCTTGACCGGGCAACATCCAGACTGTGCGTTGGCGCATGTCTGACAATTCGGCAAACAACACAATCCTAGCCGAGATCACCCGACACTCGAATGGCGCACAATTTCGCCGCGCTGATCTCCACATCCACTCTTATCGCGAAGGCGGTTCGCACGATGTGAGCGATGAGCAGATGACCCCGGAAGCGATCGTCGACATGGCGCTTGCAGAAAGCCTGCAGGTGATCGCTGTGACTGACCACAACACAATTGGTAATGTTCGTCGAGCGGTCGCGCACGCCGTTGGCAAAGAGTTACTTGTGGTTCCAGGGGTAGAACTATCAACGGCACAGGGCCATTTGCTTATTTACTGCCCTACACCAGAACTGCTCGACGGATTTTATGGGAGACTAGACATCTCCGGCGACAAGAAGACGTGCCTTAATTCTGTCGCGCAGTGCCTGAAGCTCGCCGAAGAATTTGACGGCTTTGGAATCTGCGCCCACATCGATTTGGGCGGTGGCCTCGAACAGGCACACCCGAAATTTGACGCGTTCAAGCAGGGGATTCTGAACGCCAAAAACCTTTTGGCGTTAGAGATTGCTGCGGCGGCGAACGTCACATGGTTCTCACACTCCGACGAGAATGACGATCGAAGGAAATGCGCGCGATTGAGGTGCAAGCAGCTGGGCCATGAAGATGACATCGAGTTGCCGAAGGTAATGGCGTCCGATGCCCATTCGCTGGCAGCGCTTGGCAAAAACGCCGCCGGCAATCGGCGAATGACGCGGATGAAGATGGAGTCACTGTCGTTTGATTCTCTCCGGATTGCCCTGCTCGACGGAGCGGCACGCGTGAGGCTTGAGGAGTCGATTCCGCTAAACGTTCCTCGTTTTGTCGGACTAAAGCTCGAGGGCGGCTTTCTGCGCGATCAGGTAGTGCATTTCAGCTCAAACCTAACGTGTATCATCGGTGGGCGCGGTGCCGGGAAGTCTACTATGCTCGAATCGCTTCGGGCGTGTTCCGGGAACACAGCCGCGAGCTCTCTGGTCGATTCAGAAGTCTGGCCGGATGCAATTACGCTCGTTTACGAAGACGAGGTCGGGCAGCGTCACACCCTTTCACGGAGCAAGCTCACTGCCGTTTCCAACGCTAATCCCGACGGCCCCAAATACATTCCGATCGAGAGCTACGGCCAAGGCGAAACCGCAGAGACGATCCAGCATTGCGACAAAGACCCCGGCGTACTGCTGGCCTTCACCGACGGCTTCTTGGAACTGGAGAGCTTGCAAGGGCAGGATGATCAACTCCGGGACGCTCTGCTTGAGAATCAGAGTGAAATCGAGCGACTGCAGTTAGATCTCAGGCGCATTCCGGAAGTCGAAAGCGCAAAGAAGGTCGCCGACCAGCAAGTCGCAACACTCAAAAGCCAAAAGGCTGGCGAAGTTGTCGAACTCGAGCAGAAACTTGCGACGGAGAGACGGTTTCGCGACGAGCTTATTATCAAGCTCAACGCGCTGCTAAAAACCGTAAATAGCGCTCTCACGAGCGACGATCTACAGAACATGATCGTGGGGTTAGACGGCAGCACGCTAGCGGTAGGAAAGGCCGAATTCGCGGCTGTGTCTCAACTGATCACGGCTCTTGCCGCCGACATCGATGATTTGTCCACGCAACTCAAATCGAAAGTCCGTGATGCTGTCGCAGCGATAAACCTGCAGCTAAAAACGTGGTCCAGCAGGGAACAGGAGACCCAGACGAAGATCGAAGAGCTACGAAGGGAACTCGAGAAGCAGAAGATAAAATTGGACATGGCGTTCATCCGAAAAGTAACGAAAGACGCCACGGACTTCGCGACGACTCTTGTCGATTTGAAGAAGAGCGTCCCGAAGCAAAAAGAGGCATACAAACAGCGTCGCGATCTGGTGCAAACCCGTCGTCAGCTGAAGAGCAAGCTGTTCATGATCCGGCAAGCTTTTGCCACGATGATGAACAAGAATTTGGCCGCCGCGGTTGTTGATTACAAAGTGACGATCCGATTTCACGAAGGCCGGCTGTCGCAGGAGTTTGAGGAATTGATCAAAGCGCACATGGGCTGGAGGACCTCACAGGTGCCGAAGGCGCAGTTGATCGCTGAGAACATCTCACCGTTTAAGCTTCTGGATTCGTTGGAAAGGAACGATCCGTTAGTTCTGGAGAAGCTCGTCGACGAAAACGGTACGACAATATTTTCGAGGGTGGAGGCCCAGGCTGTTCTGTCGAAATTGAATGAATGGGCTCCCCACGTCGCAATACAGCGATGCGTCTTCGAGGATCGACCAGAGATAAAGGTAAGCAGGGCCATCACTCATGCCGAAGGTACGACGTCACATCAGGTCCGTAGCTTTTCGAAATTGTCCCTCGGGCAGCAGCAATCAATCCTTTTATCGATTCTGCTTTTCTCTAAGAGCAAGACACCTCTCATCATTGATCAACCGGAGGACAACCTCGACAGCGAGTTCATCTACAAGACGCTCGTTCGCTCACTGCGGCTCATTAAAGAGCATCGACAGGTCATCATCGTCACACATAATGCGAATTTAACTGTCTTAGGTGACGCCGAGCTCATCGTACCATTACGCGCCGCAAGCGATCTCGCTGTGATCCGTGACCGCGGCTCAATTGATACGGACAACACAAAAGAAATTGTCTGCACGATTTTGGAAGGCAGCAAAAAGGCGTTTCTGCGTCGCAAGGAAGTATACGGATATTAGGCTCGACGTTTTACCATCACTGCAGTCCAAACGCACTTTTGCCGTACATTTCAGCGTGCTCAGGGCGGCAGAGGTCCGACGGCTCCAAATGCTTTAAAAGCGCATACTCTTCAACAAGCGGGCGGAACTTAGCGCCACGTGTAGTCAAACAATTATAGAATAAGATTAAAACCTCTTGATCGGACATCTGCGCCCGCACTAAATTTGTATAGAACTTCGGATTCGGAAGGTCTGCTGATTTCACGAATTTTGTGAGGTTGTAGAGCGAGCGGAAGTAGTGGCCGAGGTCGGTCCGCCAGAAGGCGTAGAACCTGTCGAACGCGCGCTCGATCACCTCACTGTCACTACCGGGGTCCTCAAGTTGTGCTTTCGGGAAAACATCCTTTCTGAACTGGCCATACCATCGGGTGAAGCAATCACGTCCGACCTCCTCCTTGCCACCCCCGATTGGAATGGTGATTCCCTCCAGAATTCGACTATGTGCCGCAAGAAGATGGAAGAACGAACTCTCGAAGAGCTGTTTGCGAGACAGATAAACCTGCTGGTCGAGTCTGAGGCGTTGCTCGGCGACGTCGTCGTTCGTCATCTCGAGTTCATCCTGTTGTAGTAGAATTTGAACCCGCTGTCCCAAGAACGCCACATAGATGAATAAAACGCTCGCCAACGCGAAAACCGAGCCCGCAGCTCCTTGAAGGAAACTCCCAAACCGGGCCATCTCTTCAGAGTCCGGCGGAAACGCAGCGCGATAGCTCGGCCACAAATACCAGTATGCGTACCAAGTGGCAGAACCGAGGCCAGCCAGCACCAAAATGACGGCCACGCACGTCCACACTGCAATCCGCCGCTGGAGCTTCTTGCGCTCACTGCTTGAGTTGGTCATTAGGTCATCGGTATGCATCAATCTCTTCGTCGCATAAACGAATGCTGCGCGGCGACCCAAATTTCCGTGTTGCGCCGCGGCCAACCCCTAATCCGTGGTTAGATTTCGCGCCAAATGAGCGCAGTTTGATCCCAACCGCCGCGCTCAACGGCTTAATCGACGCGAAGATGGCCGTCGCCGTTGGCGGGTTCGGGCTCTGCGGCATCAGCTCTCGCTCGCCTTCTCATGCTCTCTTAAATAAGCGCTGAGACTCTCGGCCAGCATCACGAAATCCGATGGAATCATCAGCACCGTCGTGCTGTTATTCTCCGCGCCGATCTCCGAGAGCATTTGCATCCGCCGCAATTCCAGCGCCGCGGGGTTGCCAGCCATTTGCTCGGCCGTCTGCGAGAGCTTCAGCGACGCCTCCAGCTCCGCCTCGGCCTTGATGAGGCGCGCGCGCGCGGATCGCGACCTGCTATTCGCCAATCACGGTCAGCGCTCCGGGGGGGGCGTGTATGAGTTGCTGGAGCACTGCGGGTGCCAGCGGACGGATGTCCTCCAGCCGATTGGACGCCGCACGCAGCAGGATGACGGCAATGTGAAAGCCGGGCAGATGTTGTTGCTCGGCAAGTTTCCGATCGACGGTGATGAACACGTCGAACTCCTTCTCCGCCAGCGCGAGCAACTCGCCGTTCTTGATCCCAGACCAGCCCTTCCGGGGCACCGTCGTCACCTCGTGTTCCGGCAGAGAGCGATTGAAACGGGCGGGAACGCACTCGTCGAGCAGGATGTTCACACCGCTCGGGCCAGGACGCTCTCTTTGGCTTCTTCGAGGAAAGCGATCACTTGCTCCCGCGGGATGCTGGGAAAGTCCTCGAGGAACTCATCGATCGAATCGCCGCCTTCAAGGTAATCGATCAGGTTCTGAATCGGAACACGCGTGCCGGTGAAACAGGGCGCGCCGCTCATGATCTCGGGATCGACTTTGATGACGGAATCCATGGCTGCAGCCTCAGATTAGCGGACACGCGGCAGGATCGCAATGCGATGGTCCGGGTAGCGCGCGCGTCTCGCGTGCTGGCGAGGCGTCCCGCCGAGTGAACTTTCGGG